>NZ_JBVIGX010000003.1:80338-184408 GCF_055570595.1 Streptomyces sp. NPDC031132 | reverse complement strand
CCCTTTCTCCTTGCGCCCGCGCCCGCCCGCCCCCCCCCCCCCGCCCCCCGCCCCCCCCCCCCCCCCCCCCCCCCCCCCCCCCCCCCCCACGGTCCGTTCACGCCATCTTCACCACCGGAAGGCGGCCTAACCGGGCCAGTACGTACGGCCCCACGCGCGCGGCCCCGGCTGCGGCAGCGTCCGCCGCGCCACCCGGGCCGGCGCCGACCATTCGTCCGCCACCCGCGGCGCGCCCGACGGTGCCGAAGCCAGCACCGCCGCGCGCGCTTGGACCACCGCCAGTGCGGCGGCCAGCTCCTCGGGCGTCGGATTCCCCTTGACGACCTTGATCACCACAGGACTGCCTCCTAGCGTCCTAGAGGGGGATGTTGCCGTGCTTCTTCGGGGGCAGGGACTCGCGCTTGGTGCGCAGCTGGCGCAGCCCCTTGACCACGTGGGCCCGCGTCTCGGACGGCATGGTCACCGCGTCGATGTACCCGCGCTCGGCGGCCGTGTACGGGTTCAGCAGCGCGTCCTCGTACTCGCTGATGAGCCGCGCCCGGGTCTCCTCGGCGTTGCCCGCCTCCTCCGCCTCGGCGATGGCGCGGCGGTGCAGGATGTTGACCGCGCCCTGCGCGCCCATGACGGCGATCTGGGCCGTCGGCCAGGCCAGGTTCAGGTCCGCGCCGAGGTGCTTGGAGCCCATGACGTCGTACGCGCCGCCGAACGCCTTGCGGGTGATGACGGTGATCAGGGGGACGGTGGCCTCGGCGTACGCGTAGATCAGCTTCGCGCCGCGCCGGATGATTCCGTTGTACTCCTGGTCCGTGCCCGGCAGGAAGCCCGGCACGTCCACGAACGTCAGCACCGGGATGTTGAAGGCGTCGCACGTCCGTACGAAGCGGGCGGCCTTCTCGGAGGCGTTGATGTCCAGGCAGCCGGCGAACTGCATCGGCTGGTTGGCGACGATGCCCACCGGGTGCCCCTCGACCCGGCCGAAGCCGGTGAGGATGTTCGGCGCGAAGAGCGACTGGGTCTCCAGGAACTCCGCGTCGTCGAGCACGTGCTCGATCACGGTGTGCATGTCGTACGGCTGGTTCGCGCTGTCCGGGATCAGGACGTCGAGCTCGCGGTCGGCCTCGTTGACCTCGGTGTCCGCATCCTCCGGGAAGGCGGGCGGCTCGGAGAGGTTGTTCGACGGCAGGTACGCCAGCAGGTTCTTGACGTACTCGATGGCGTCCTTCTCGTCCCCGGCCATGTGGTGGGCCACGCCCGAGGTGGAGTTGTGGGTGCGGGCGCCGCCCAGCTCCTCGAAGCCCACGTCCTCGCCGGTGACCGTCTTGATGACGTCCGGGCCGGTGATGAACATGTGCGAGGTCTGGTCGACCATCACGGTGAAGTCGGTGATGGCGGGGGAGTACACGGCGCCGCCGGCGCAGGGGCCCACGATCAGGCTGATCTGCGGAATGACGCCCGAGGCGTGCACGTTCCGGCGGAAGATCTCGCCGTACATGCCGAGCGCGCTGACGCCCTCCTGGATGCGGGCGCCGCCGGAGTCGTTGATGCCGACGAGCGGGCAGCCGGTCTTCAGCGCGAAGTCCATGACCTTCATGATCTTCTGGCCGTAGACCTCGCCGAGGGCCCCGCCGAAGACGGTGAAGTCCTGCGAGAACACGGCCACCGGGCGGCCGTCCACCGTGCCGTAGCCGGTGACGACGCCGTCGCCGTAGGGGCGGGTCTTCTCCAGCCCGAAGTTGGTCGACCGGTGCCGGGCGAACTCGTCGAGCTCGACGAAGGACCCCTCGTCCAGCAGCAGGGCGACCCGCTCACGTGCCGTCAGCTTCCCCTTGGCGTGCTGCTTCTCCACCGCGCGCGCTGACCCGGCGTGAGTGGCTTCGTCGATGCGGCGCTGCAGGTCCGCGATCTTGCCCGCGGTCGTGTGCATGTCGATCGGCTCTGAGGGTTGTGACATCGGGGTCGCGGCTCCCTGTGTGGTGTCAACTGCCTGGTCAATTGATTGACTACTGCTGGCTACTGGTGCGTAGCGTATCGGCGGGCATGGCGCTCGGCAGTGCGGCGTTTGACACACCTGATGTGGCTTGCTTGGCCTCGCCGTCTTCCCTAGGGGGCGGATTACCGCCCTCGCGGGCGGGCCTTCCTGCTTCATCACGGACTGCCGCGCCGGGATGACCCCGGCGCGGTCTTCCATCCGCTCCACAGGCAGACACCGCCAGCCCGGCGGTCAGAAGGTTGACTGCCGCGTTGCCGTCCCTGTCATGGGTGCTTCCGCAGCGCTCGCACGTCCAGGTGCGGACATTCAGGGGCATCGTGTCGGCTGTGGCTCCGCAGGTCGAGCACCGCTTCGAACCGGGGAACCAGCGGTCCGCGACGATCAGCTCACGCCCGTACCAGTCAGCCTTGTACCCCAGCATCCGCCGCAGCTCACTCCACGCCGCGTCGGTGACGGCCCGGGCCAGCCCGCGGTTCTTCAGCATGTTGAGGACGCGATCCGGGCGTGGATCCTTCCGATGCGGATCCGGGCCTTGGCCCGGTTGCCGCTGCCCTTCTCCTTCCGTGACATGGATCGCTGCGCGCGGGCCAGCCGGTCCCGGTCCCTGCGCTCGTGCTTCGGGTTGGGGATCTTCTCGCCGGTCGACAGGGTCACCAGCGACGTCAGGCCGACGTCGATGCCCACGGCTCGTGTCGAAGGCGGCATCGGGGCAGGGATGTCCTCGCAGAGCACGGAGACGAACCAGCGCCCGGCTGGATCGCGCGAAACGGTGATCGTCGTCGGCTCGGCGTTCTCAGGCAGCGGCCGAGACCAGACGACGTGCAGCGGGCCGGGCACTTTGGCGAGCGTGAGCAGTCCGTCCCGGTAGCGGAACGCCGAGCGGGTGTACTCGGCCGAGGCCCGGGACTTCCGCTTCGACTTGAACCGCGGGTGCTTCGCCCGCTTTCCCCAGAACGCTGCGAAGGCGCTCTGAAGATGCCGGAGGGCCTGCTGAAGGGGGACGCAGGACACGTCGGCCAGGAAGGCCAGCTCCCGTGTCCGCTTCCACTCCGTGAGCATCGCGGAGGTCTGTGCGTAGTTCACCGGCTGCCGGAGCTTCCAGGCCTCGGTGCGGGCGGCGAGTGCAAGGTTGTAGACCTTTCGCACGCACCCGAACGTCCGGGACAGCTCCGCGGCCTGCGCATCGGTAGGGTAAACGCGGAACTTGAATGCCCGCTTCACCGGTGAACTCCCCACGGTCCGGAAGCTAGGGACAGTCATGATCCGAACACAAGCCCGGGTCAAAGCGTCACGTGGCGACACACCGCCGCTCCGTGGCTCCGGCCTCATGGTGTGTTTCCTCCCCGGCCTGAAGGCCGGGGCTTCCACGCAAGGGGAATCTCGATGCCGTCAGACGCTTCCACAGGCCGCTGGTCGAGCCTCGACCGGCCGCCGCTGAACGCCGCCGCGCTGGAGCGGGCCCTCGTCGGGGACGGAGGGCTGTGGTCCTCGGTCGAGGTGGTCGCCGCCACCGGGTCCACCAACACCGATCTCGCGGCCCGGGCCGGGCAGCTGCCCGAGGGGGCCGTGCTCGTCGCCGAGGAGCAGACCGCCGGGCGCGGGCGGCTCGACCGGAGCTGGGTCGCGCCGGCCCGGTCCGGGCTGTTCTTCTCCGTCCTGCTCAAGCCGGGCGACTCCGTACCGCAGGAGCGGTGGGGGTGGCTGACCCTGCTGGCCGGGGTGGCCGCCGCGACCGGGGTGTCCCGGGCCGCAGGCGTGGACACGGCCCTCAAATGGCCCAACGACCTGCTGATCACCGTGGAGGGGGAGGAGCGCAAGACCGGCGGCATCCTCGCCGAGCGCGTGAGCGACGGGGTCGTCCTCGGCATCGGGCTCAACGTCACCCTCACCGAGGACGAGCTGCCCGTACCGGAAGCCGGGTCGCTGATCCTCGCCAAGGCCGCCGTGACGGACCGGGAGCCCCTGCTGAAGGCCGTACTGCGGTCCCTGGAGCACTGGTACGGGGAGTGGCGGGCGGCGGGCGGGGACCCGGCCGCCAGCGGCCTCCAGGAGGCGTACGCGGCGGACTGCGTCACGCTCGGCCGGCACGTACGGGCGGACCTGCCCGGCGGCCGCACGCTCACCGGGACGGCGGAAGCGGTGGACGCGGACGGGCGGCTCGTCGTCCGGACCGCCGAGGACCGGCACGAGACCGTGGGGGCCGGGGACGTGGTGCATCTGCGGTCGGTGCGGTAGCCCGGCCGCAGCTGCGGGAGTGGGGAGTGAGCTACGGCACACCTGCCGTATGGTTTAGGCGATCCCGGTCCTCCCGGCGATCACCCGGTTCGGCAGGGCAGTGCGCACGGAATGGACAGGAGGCGGCCCTTGACCGTCGACGACTCTACGTCCAGCGCGTCCGCCCCCCGGCCCGGCGGCTCGGGGCACACCGGCTCGGGGTCCACCGGCTCGGGGGCCACCAGTCCGGGCACGCCCATCGGGCGCGACCAGCACACTCCCCACCACGAGGTGGACCACACCGCACAGCCGACGGCGGACCCGCTCGCCATCCGGCTGGAGCAGCTGATCCTGGGCGCGGAGCGCCGCTACACCCCCTTCCAGGCGGCCCGCAGCGCCGGCGTCTCGATGGAGCTCGCCTCCCGCTTCTGGCGGGCCATGGGCTTCGCGGACATCGGCCAGGCCAAGGCCCTGACGGAGGCGGACGTACTGGCGCTGCGCCGGCTCGCCGGCCTCGTCGAGGCCGGGCTGCTGAGCGAGCCGATGGCCGTGCAGGTCGCGCGGTCCACCGGGCAGACCACCGCCCGGCTGGCGGAATGGCAGATCGATTCCTTCCTGGAGGGGCTGACGGAGCCGCCGGAGCCGGGAATGACCCGTACGGAGGTCACGTACCCGCTGGTCGAGCTGCTGCTGCCGGAGCTCGAGGAGTTCCTCGTCTACGTGTGGCGCCGCCAGCTGGCTGCGGCCACCGGCCGGGTCGTGCAGGTGGCAGACGACGAGGAGATGGTCGACCGGCGGCTCGCGGTGGGCTTCGCGGACCTGGTGGGCTTCACCCGGCTGACGCGGCGGCTGGAGGAGGAGGAGCTCGGTGAGCTCGTCGAGTCCTTCGAGACGACCTCCGCGGACCTGGTGGCCGCGCACGGCGGCCGGCTGATCAAGACGCTCGGCGACGAGGTGCTGTACGCCGCCGACGACGCGGCGACCGCGGCGGAGATCGCGCTGCGGCTGATCGAGACGATGGAAGCCGATGCCCAGATGCCGGAGCTGCGCGTCGGCATAGCGTTCGGGACGGTGACGACCCGGATGGGCGACGTCTTCGGGACCACCGTGAACCTGGCCTCGCGGCTGACGTCGATAGCGCCGAAGGACGCGGTGCTGGTCGACGGCGCGATGGCGGAGGAGCTGGGCCGGACGGGCGCGGCGCCGGTTTCGGAGAAGGAGGCCGAGGCCGAGGAGGGCGGCGGGGCGTACCGCTTCGCGCTCCAGCCGATGTGGCAGCGCCCGGTGCGCGGGCTCGGGGTCGTGGAGCCCTGGTCGCTGACGCGGCGGAAGCCTAAGATCCCCGGGTAACGTTCGTTAACCGGGAGGGTCTCTGTGTCTGAGTTCGTGGCTGTGCGCCGGCATGAGGACGGGGTCGCGGAGCTGGTCCTGGACCGGCCGAAGGCGATGAACGCCGTCTCGACGGACATGGCGCGGGCCATCGGCGACGCCTGTGCGGCGCTCGCGGCGGACGCGTCGGTACGGGTGGTCGTGCTCGCGTCGACCGCCGAGCGGGCGTTCTGCGTCGGGGCCGACCTCAAGGAGCGCAATTCCCTGTCGGACGCCGAGCTGGTGCAGCAGCGGCCGACCACGCGGGGCGCGTACGGGGGCGTGCTGGAGCTGCCGATGCCGACGATCGCGGCGGTGCACGGCTTCGCGCTGGGCGGCGGCTTCGAGCTGGCGCTGGCGTGCGACGTGATCGTGGCGGACGAGACGGCGGTGGTCGGCCTGCCGGAGGTCTCCGTGGGCGTGATCCCGGGCGGCGGCGGCACGCAGCTGCTGCCGCGGCGCGTGGGTGCGGCGCGGGCGGCGGAACTGATCTTCACGGCGCGGCGGGTGGAGGCGGCGGAGGCGCTGTCGCTGGGCCTGGTCGACTCGGTGGTCCCGGCGGGCACGGACCGGGCCGAAGCGCTCGCCCTCGCGGCCCGCATGGCTGCGAACTCCCCGGTCGGCCTGCGGGCGGCGAAGCGGGCCCTGCGCCTGGGTCACGGTATGGACCTGACGGCCGGCCTGGAGATCGAGGACGCGGCCTGGCGGACGGTGGCCTTCTCGGGAGACCGCGCGGAGGGTGTGGCGGCGTTCAACGAAAAGCGCAAGCCGCAGTGGCCGGGCGTCTGACGGGGCCACTCGGCGGCGGTCCTGCACGGGGCGTTCGTGGCCCCGGGTCCGGATGTCCGCTTCGATTTTATGCGCGGGGGTGTGTTCCGGCAGGTCGGGCGGCTTCTCCCTGTGGTCCTGCCCCGCGCTCCGATGCTGCATCGAGCAGCACGAGATCGGACGAAACTCCCTAACCTGGGGTGATGGGAGTCGACGGGCGGCTGCGAGCCGTCGTGGGCCTGGCGCAGGCCATGGCCGCCGCGTGCGCGCCGCGGGACAGTGTCCGGGCAGCCGCCCGCGGGGCCCGCCTCGCGATGGACGGCTCGTTCGCGGCGATCTCCGCGTGGGAGCGCGAGCGGGGCCGGCTGCGGGTCCTCGTGAACGAGGGGGAGCTGCGGGCCGGGGAGGAGACGTTCCCCGAGGACGAGTCGTACCCCGTCCACGACTTTCCCGAGATCACCGAGTTCCTGCACGAGCGGTGGGTCGGGGGCGGGGGGCCGCACGCCTGGGTGGAAGGGGCCGGCGGCGGGCGGCCCGGCAGGCGCGGCGAGGCCCTGCGCCGCCGCGGCCGCGGCACCTGCGTCGTCGCGCCCATCGTCCTCAGCGGGCGCGCCTGGGGCGAGCTGTACGTCGCCCGCGACGACGGCCTGCCCGACTTCGACGAGGACGACGCGGAGTTCGCGACCGTCCTGGCCGCCGTCGTCGCGGCCGGGCTCGCGCAGAACGAGCGGCTCGAAGAGGCCCGCCGCCTCGCCTACACCGATCCGCTGACCGGCCTGGCCAACCGCCGCGCCGTGGACATGCGGCTCGACGAGGCCCTGGAGGAGCACCGGCGCAGCGCCGCCGTGGTCAGCCTGGTGGTGTGCGACCTGAACGGGCTCAAGAAGGTCAACGACACCCTCGGGCACGCCATGGGCGACCGGCTGCTGGAGCGGTTCGGTTCCGTGCTCAGCCTCTGCGGGGCCATGCTGCCGGGCGCCCTCGCCGCCCGCCTCGGCGGCGACGAGTTCTGCCTGGTGAGCGTCGGGCCCCCCGCCGACGAGGTGGTCAGGGTGACCGAGGAGCTGTGCCTGCGCGCCGCCGAGCTGGAGCTCGGGGAGGGTGTCGCCTGCGGGGTCGCGTCCACCGGGGACCCGATCGGGCTCGTGAAGTCCTCCCGCCGGCTGTTCCGGCTTGCCGACGCCGCCCAGTACAAGGCCAAGGCCGCCCGCTCGCCGAAGCCCGTCGTCGCAGGCCGGGACACCGCCGTCGTCCGGCTGGCGGATGCCGCCCAGCAGGAGGCGCCCGGAGAGCGCCGCCGCTTCCGCGGCCGGGCGTAGGGCCGGGGGCAGGCCGGGCGTAGGCCTTGTGGCGGAGGCGTAAGGGTCCCTCGTGAAACTTGCTAGTGACATGAAGCGATTCAGTCCGTAGGCTGCTGAATATGGATATGCACACTGTCGTGGTGGGGACCTCCGGGACCACCGCCGAGGACGTCATCGCCGTCGCCCGCGGCAACGCGCGGATCGAGCTGTCCGGCGAGGCGCTCGACGCCCTCGCCCGCGCCCGCGAGATCGTCGACGCCCTCGCCGCCAAGCCCGAACCCGTCTACGGGGTGTCCACCGGCTTCGGGGCCCTCGCCTCCCGGCACATCAGCCCCGAGCTGCGCGCCCAGCTCCAGCGCAACATCGTCCGCTCGCACGCCGCCGGCATGGGCCCGCGCGTCGAGCGGGAGGTCGTGCGCGCCCTGATGTTCCTGCGCCTGAAGACCGTCGCCTCCGGGCACACGGGCGTCCGGCCGTCCGTCGCGCAGACGATGGCCGACGTGCTCAACGCCGGCATCACGCCCGTCGTCCACGAGTACGGCTCGCTCGGCTGCTCCGGCGACCTCGCGCCGCTCTCGCACTGCGCGCTCACCCTGATGGGCGAAGGCGACGCCGAGGGTCCTGACGGGGTCGTGCGCCCCGCGGGCGAGCTGCTCGCCGCGGCCGGGATCGAGCCGGTCGTGCTGAAGGAGAAGGAGGGCCTCGCCCTCCTCAACGGCACCGACGGCATGCTCGGCATGCTGGTCATGGCCCTCGCCGACCTCGACAAGCTGTACAAGTCCGCCGACATCACCGCCGCGCTGACCCTCGAGGCGCTGCTCGGCACCGAGAAGGTGCTGGCGCCCGAGCTGCACGCCATCCGCCCGCACCCGGGCCAGGGCGCCTCCGCCGCCAACATGGCCGCCGTGCTGAAGGGCTCCGGGCTCACCGGGCACTTCCAGGAGGAGTCCGCCCCGCGCGTGCAGGACGCGTACTCGGTGCGCTGCGCCCCGCAGGTCGCCGGCGCCGGCCGCGACACCATGGCGCACGCCGCCCTGGTCGCCTCGCGCGAGCTGGCCTCCGCCGTCGACAACCCGGTGGTGCTGCCCGACGGGCGCGTGGAGTCCAACGGCAACTTCCACGGCGCCCCGGTCGCGTACGTCCTGGACTTCCTGGCCATCGCGGCGGCCGACCTCGGCTCCATCGCCGAGCGCCGCACCGACCGGCTGCTCGACAAGAACCGCTCGCACGGCCTGCCGCCGTTCCTGGCGGACGACGCCGGTGTCGACTCCGGTCTGATGATCGCCCAGTACACGCAGGCCGCCCTGGTCAGCGAGATGAAGCGGCTGGCCGTGCCGGCCTCCGCCGACTCGATCCCGTCCTCCGCCATGCAGGAGGACCACGTCTCGATGGGCTGGTCGGCCGCGCGCAAGCTCCGTACCGCCATCGACAACCTGACGCGGATCATCGCGATCGAGCTGTACGCGGCCACCCGCGCCATCGAGCTGCGTCACGGGCTCACCGCGGCCCCGGCCAGCCTGGCGGCCATCGCGGCTGCTCGGGCGGCGGGCGTGGAGGGTCCCGGGCCGGATCGTTTCCTCGCCCCCGACCTGGCGGCCGCCGACGCGTTCGTCCGTACGGGCGGCCTCGTGGCCGCGGTGGAGCCGGTGACGGGTCCGCTCGCCTAGCCGTATCGCTGCCGCGAAGGGCCGGCCCCGGGAATCGTCTCCCGGGGCCGGCCCTTCGGTGTCTTCGGTGTCCTTCGGTGTCTGCTCGTACGGGCCTACCCGCGCGAGCGGCGTACGGAGAAGGTGACGAACCCGGCCCCGAGGCCCAGGCAGAGCGTGCCGCCCAGCAGGTACGGGGTGGTGTCGATCCCGCCGGTGTCGGCGAGCCCGAGGGGGATCTTGCCGGCGCTCTGCGGGGAGGCGCCCGCGGGATCGGCCTCGAGGGTCGTCACCGATCCGGGCCCGGACACGGACCCGGACACTGATCCGGGCGCGTTCGCGGACTCCGGCGCGGCGGAACCGGAATCGGACGCCGTGGAACCGGGCGCCGCGGACCCCGGTGCGGTGGCGTTGGCCGAGGGCACGAACCAGAGGGCGGCGAGAAGGGTGGTCGCTCCGAGAGCGGTGAGCAGCGGTCGACGTGCGGACACGGGGCGATCCCCCTTGCGGAAGCAGCGAATTGGCCGTGTGCGGTGATGCTACGGACAAGGGCGGGTCGTGGGAAAGTCGGGGCTTCCTCGGGCTTAGTCTCCGTCGTATGAACCCTTCTGACACATCACGATACGTACGGCTTCGGGTGGATTTGGTACTGGAGGTGCCCGACCCCGAGGCGCTCACCGGAGCCGCACTCGAGCACATCGACGCCGACGAGTTCATGCCGGACGAGGAGCGCGGCCACGCCGAGTCGGCCGTACGGGAGGACGAGTCGGAGGCCCTCGCGTACCTCGTCGACCCCACTGACCTGGTCGCGGACATCCCCGGCGTGGAGCTGGCGCAGGCCTCCTGGAGCAGCGAGCCCGTCGAATACGACCCCGAGTCCATGGAGTGGGACCTGGGCGAGGAAGATGGGGACTTCGACGAAGAGACGACCGACAACGCCTGACCGTGTGGTTGCCCACATTCAAACGGAATGTGGAACCGATCCGGGCCTCCAACGCGTTGACTGGTGCGAGGCAGGGGGCGTGTCTCCCTGCCTTGATCGGGGCACCACCCGGCGGCAGCCGGGGGAAGCTCGGGGGTTCAGGCAACGATGGAGTGGCGTGTGAGGACGGACAAGAAGCGGCGGAGAAGGTCCCTCGTGGCCATATCCGCCGTACTCGGTGGCGTGCTGGTGCTCTCGGCGTGCGGCGGTGGCGACGACAAGCCCAAGGGCGGCGGGGACGCGAGCAGCAAGTCCCAGTCGGACGTGGACGCGGCCGCGGCCAAGGACGCCTCCAAGGCCAAGATGACGATCACGCCCAAGGACGGCGCGACCAACGTCGGCCTCAACGACGCGACCGCCGTCGCCGTCAGTGACGGGACCCTCACGGCGGTCGAGCTGAAGACCTCCGAGGGCGCGGCCGTGCCCGGCAAGATAGCCGCCGACGGCAAGAGCTGGAAGCCGGACGCCGCGCTGAAGCGCTCCACGAAGTACGCCCTGTCGGCGACCGCCAAGGACGCCTCCGGCAAGGAAGCGCACGAGAACGCCTCCTTCACCACCATCTCCCCGGAGAACAGCTTCGTCGGCTCGTTCATACCGGACGACGGCCAGACCGTCGGCGTGGGCATGCCGGTCTCGATCACGTTCAACAAGGCGATCAAGGACCAGAAGGCCGTCCAGGCGGCCATCTCCGTCACCTCCAGCAGCGGCCAGGAGGTCGTCGGGCACTGGTTCAGCCCGCAGCGCCTGGACTTCCGCCCCGAGCAGTACTGGCAGGCCGGCTCCACCGTCACGCTGAAGCTGGCGCTGGACGGGGTGCAGGGCGCCCCCGGCGTCCAGGGCGTGCAGAACCGGACCGCCACCTTCAAGATCGGCCGCAGCCAGGTCTCCACGGTCGACGCGAAGACGAAGAAGATGACCGTCACCCGGGACGGCGCGGTCCTCAAGACCATCCCGATCTCGGCGGGCTCCCCGGAGAACCCGACGTACAACGGCCAGATGGTGATCTCCGAGAAGTTCAAGGAGACCCGGATGGACGGCTCGACCGTCGGCTTCAAGAACAGCGAGGGCAAGGGCGAGTACGACATCAAGGACGTTCCGCACGCGATGCGGCTGTCCCAGTCCGGCACGTTCATCCACGGCAACTACTGGGGATCGGACTCGATCTTCGGCAGCGTGAACACGAGCCACGGCTGTGTCGGTCTGAACGACGCCCAGGGTGCCAACGACCCCAACCAGCCCGCAGCCTGGTTCTACGACAACTCGCTGATTGGTGACGTGGTCACGGTGGTCAACTCGCCGGACAAGACCATCAAGCCGGAAAACGGCCTCAACGGCTGGAACATGAGCTGGGCGGACTGGAAGGCCGGCGCGGCCTCCTGATCCCCTGACCTGCGGACCTCTGGTCCCGATCGAACCCCGCGGATGGCGGGGAGCCCCTGACGGAGGCTCCCCGCCATCGGCCGTTTTTCCAGGGGTCAAAGGCCCGTTTCAGGGGCTAAGGTCCGGATCATGCCCCAGCACCTTGCCCCCACCCAGCTGTCCGTACCGCCGACCGACGCCGAGGTGGACGCCTGGGCGGCCGTCCTGACCGCTGCACAGGCCGCCGACCTGCCCGGCGTACCCGTACCGACCCGGACGGAGATCGCGGGGCGGCTCCGCGTGGCGCCGACCACCGGCCGCTTCGCGCACTTCGCGGCGGACGGGGGCGTGGCGAGCCTGCTCCTGTTCACGGACGCCGCCAACGCGCACACCGCCTCGCTGGACGTGCTGCAGGTACGTCCGGACGCGCGGGGGCGGGGGATCGGCACGGCCCTGTGGCACCGGGTCCGCGAGGAACTGCTGGCCGAGGGCCGCACCTCCGTCTCCACGATGGCCGACCTGGGCGGGGCGGGGCAGGCGTTCGCCGAGTCGCTGGGCTTCGAGAACGTGCTGCCGCTCGCCTGGTACGTGCAGGACGTGCGGGACGCGCGGGACGCGCGGGACGTGGCGGCGGGGCCGGGGGCCACGGAGCCCGAACTCCCCGCCGGCTACGAGCTGCTGTGCTGGGAAGGCCTGGTCCCGGACGCGTGGGTGGCCGCGGCCGCCGTCGCCCACGGGTCGATGGAGGACGCGCCGACCGGGGACATGGACGAGCAGACCCCGACCTGGACCCCGGAGCGCGTGCACACGGTGCAGCGGCTGGTCCTGGACCGCGGCGGCCGGATGCTCATGGCCGCGGCGGTGACCCCCGCCGGCGAGGTGGCCGCGTACACGTCCCTGGTGCTCCCGGACCCGGCCGCCCTGCGCGCCCTCCAGTACGACACGGTGGTCGTCCCCGCCCACCGCGGCCGCGGCCTCGGGCGCGCGGTCAAGATCCGCATGCTGGCGGAGGCCGCGGCCCGCTTCCCCACCCTCCGCGAGATCGCCACCTCGGTGGCCGACGAGAACACCCCGATGCGCGCCGTGAACGCCGCCCTGGGCTACCGCCGCGAACGCGGGGCGGGCATCTTCCAGATCAAGCTGTAGCCCCGTCCGGGGACGAAGCGGCGGACGGGGCCGCAGGGGCGGCAGACGGAGCCGACCAGGAGGCCAGCAGCTGGAGCGCGTCCGCCGAGGGCGAGCCCGGCACGGCGTGGAAGGTCACCAGGAACTGCGCCGAATCGTCCGGCAGCGCCAGCGTCTCGAAGGCCAGGTCTAGCTCACCCACCAGCGGGTGCCGCAGCCGCTTCACCCCGTGCGTCTTGTTGTCCGCCACCGTGTGCGCCGCCCACAGCCGCCGGAACTCCTCGTTCTTCACCGACAGTTCCCCGACCAGCGCGGACAGCTGCTCGTCCTCCGGGTGCTGGCCCGCGTACATGCGCAGGTTGCTCACCACCTCGCAGGCCCGGCACTCCCACTCCACGTACAGCTCGGCCGTCGCCGGGTCCAGGAACACCTGCCGTACGAGGTTCCGCTCCTGCGGCGGCAGCGCCCCGAAATCGCCGAAGACCGCGGCCGCCAGCCGGTTCCAGCCGATCACGTCCTGACGCCGCCCCACCAGGTACGCCGGCACCCCCTCCATCGCGTCCAGCAGCGTCCGCAGCTCCGGGCGGACGTGCTGCGCCCGGTGCTGCTTGCCGCGGTGCCGGCGGGGCCGGGGGCTGGCCAGGTGGTTCAGGTGGGCCGTCTCCGTGCCGTCCAGGCGCAGGGCGCGGGCGATCGCGTCCAGCACCTCCGCCGACACGTTCTGCCCGTGCCCCTGCTCGAGCCGCGTGTAGTACGCCACCGATACGCCCGCCAGCTGCGCCAGTTCCTCGCGGCGCAGCCCGGGCACGCGGCGGTGGCGCCCGTAGTCCGGCAGGCCCACGTCCTCGGGGCGCAGCCGTGCACGGCGGGAACGGAGGAACTCGCCGAGCTCGGCACGCTGATCAAGCTGGTCCATGACGCCAGTATCGCCGGGCGTCCCGCGCGGCGCGGTCCTGTTCCTGACCCCGCCAGGGGTAGGACCGCCAGTCCTAGGCAGGACAGGGGCGTGGTTGCCGACGACCCGAGCCGGGATCGTTCGTTGCACGCAGACCGTCCGAAGCAGTGTTCGAGGAGTCTTCACCCATGTCCGTCACCCAGGTCGCCGCCTACGCCGCTCCCGCCGCGAAGGCCCCGCTGGAGCGCACCACCGTCCCGCGCCGCCCCGTCGGCGAGCACGACGTCCTCATCGAGATCAAGTACGCCGGCATCTGCCACTCCGACATCCACCAGGTCCGCGACGGGTGGGGCGAGGGCATCTACCCGATGGTCCCGGGCCACGAGATCGCCGGCGTCGTCACCGAAGTCGGCCCGGGCGTCACGAAGTTCGCGGTCGGCGACCACGTCGGCGTCGGCTGCTTCGTCGACTCCTGCCGTGAGTGCGAGTACTGCCTGCGCGGGCAGGAGCAGTACTGCGCGCAGGGCATGACCGGCACGTACAACGCCCGTGACAGGAAGGGCGACCCGACGTACGGCGGCTACTCCACGCACGTCGTCGTCGACGAGAACTACACCGTCCGCATCCCCGACGGCCTCGCCCTCGACGTCGCCGCCCCGCTGCTGTGCGCCGGGATCACCCTCTACTCGCCGCTCAAGCACTGGCAGGCGGGCCCGGGCAAGAAGGTCGCGATCGTCGGTCTCGGCGGCCTCGGCCACATGGGCGTGAAGATCGCGGCCGCGCTCGGCGCGGAGGTCACCGTCCTCTCCCAGTCCCTGCGCAAGCAGGAGGACGGCCTGCGGCTCGGCGCCTCGCACTACTACGCCACGAGCGACGAGACCACCTTCGAGAAGCTGGCCGGCAGCTTCGACCTGGTCGTCTCGACCGTCTCGGCGCCGCTCGGCCTCGACGCGTACCTCGGCCTGCTGAAGGTCGACGGCGCGCTGGTGAACGTCGGCGCCCCGGAGGAGCCGGTCGAGCTGAACCTGTTCTCCGTCATCACCGGCCGCAAGACCCTCGCCGGCTCGATGATCGGCGGCATCGCCGAGACCCAGGAGATGCTGGACTTCTGCGCCGAGCACGGCCTGGGCTCCGAGATCGAACTGATCCGCGCCGAGCAGATCAACGAGGCCTACGAGCGCGTCCTGGCGAGCGACGTCCGCTACCGCTTCGTCATCGACGCCTCGACGATCTGACGGGCCTGCTCCAGCGCGGCCGCGAGCCGGTCCCGGGCGGCCGTCTGCACGGCGATCCGCGCCTCCAGGACCGCGAGCCGCTCCCGGGCCACCGCCAGTCCCTTCGGGGACGGCGGCCCGGCGGCCACGTCACCGTCCAAGCAGTCCAGGAAGACCCGTACGTCGTCCAGCGTCAGCCCCGCGTCCAGCAGGGTCCGGATGTTGCGGACCCGTACGGCGGCTCCGGCGTCGTAGACGCGGTAGCCGTTGGGACTCCGCCCGGAGGAGATCAGTCCGGCCTGCTCGTAGTGGCGCAGGGCGCGCGGGGTGGTCCCGGTCGCCTCCGCGAGTTCCCCGATCAGCATGCGTCCATGGTGGCCGAGGGGCGGCACCGCCGGGCCGCCGGGGTCGGGCCATCGGGGTCAGGCCGACAGCGCCCCGCCGTCCACCGGGAGCACGACGCCGGTCACGAACGACGCCGCCGGGTCGGCGAGCCGGGTGACCGCCCACGCGACCTCCTCCGGCCGGCCCACCCGCCCCATCGGGGTCCGGGCCACCTGCCAGGCTCGCACCTCGGCGGCCCGTTCGGGGCTCAGCCCCTGGTGCGCGGCGATCGGGGTGTCCACCGCCCCTGGCGCGACTGCCGCGACCCGGACGCCGCGCGGGGCGAGCTCCACGGCCCAGCTGCGGGTCAGGGTGTCCAGAGCGGCCTTGGTGGCGGCGTAGAAGGAGTTCCCGGGCCAGCCGCGCTGCCCGATGGTGGTGGTGATGTTCACGACGACCCCGGCCGCGGCGGCCTCCAGGGCGGGGAGCGCGGCCTGGGTGAGGAGCACGGGGGCCAGCAGGTTGGTGGCCAGCTGCGCGGACAGGTCCGGCTCGGTGAGGCTCCCGAGGGGGCCGCTGCGTACGATCCCGGCGTTGTTGACGAGCACGTCGATGCGGCCGTGGGCGGCCAGGACGGCCCGGACGATCCGCTCGGGCCCGCCGGGGGCGGTCAGGTCGACGGCCAGCGGGTGGATGCCCGGGTGGCCCTCGGCCGTCCCGGCGAGCGCCTCGGGGCGCCGACCGACGACGACCACACGGTCGCCGCCGTCGGCGAAGGCGCGTGCGGTGGCGCGCCCGATACCGGTGCCCCCGCCGGTGACGAGGATGAGCCGCTGTGGGGTCCTGCTGCTGATGTCCATGGAGAGAGGGAACAACCCTCCCCCCAACGACAAGGTCAAGCGTCCGACCTGCAGCCGCTGCCGAACGGGGGGAGCAGCGGTGGATGCTGCGCTCCGTCCGGCGGCGGACTCAACCGTCTACTGCTACGACCAGCCCTGATCAGTACCCGCTGGGGTGGGCGGAAAGCCAGGCGGTATGCCCGTCGCGGATGCGGTTGCGCTCCTCGGGGGTGGCGAGGATGACGTCCGCGCCGCCGTCGTACGGGTGGTGGATGCGGGTGAGGTGGGTGTCCGTCACGAACACGCCGGCGAGCGCGTCGTCGGCCACCGCGCGGAGCAGCCGGTCGAGGCAGCCGTGCTGCCAGCGGCGGCGGTCGGCGTAGAAGTACCAGCGGGTGTGGAAGTCGGGCTCCGGGTCCTCGGTGTCGTCCACCGTGGTCCACAACGTGCCCTCCGGGTGGAGGGCACGGCGCTGCGGAGACGGTTCCGTCCCGTCCGCCGCGTCGGACCATGCGGTGGTCACCACGTACACCTCGCCGCCCGCGAACAGCTCGTCGAGGACCGCGTTGTACCGGTCGAGGACGATCGCGTACTCCTCCTCGTCCTCCGCGTAGCGCTTCGACCCGGGCAGGCTGTGGAAGCGCACCCACCGCTCGGAGTACGCCGTCTTCAGCTCGTGCGGGAGCAGCGGGCCGGGCGGCCGCCCGCCCTGCCAGAGGCGGGTCAGCCGCTCGTGCGCGGGATCGACGAGTGGGGCGCTCACGCTCCGGGCGCCTTCGCCACGCCGATCGGGCAGCTGACGCCCGTGCCGCCTATGCCGCAGTAGCCGCCGGGGTTCTTGTCCAGGTACTGCTGGTGGTGCGGCTCTGCCGGCCAGAAGGGGCGGGCCGCTGCCGGGAGGACCGCCGTCGTGATGTCGCCGTAGCCCGAGGACGTCAGGACCTGCTGGTACGCGGGGCGGGAGGCCTCGGCCTCGGCCTGCTGGGCCTCGGAGTGGGTGTAGATCGCCGAGCGGTACTGGGTGCCGACGTCGTTGCCCTGGCGGAAGCCCTGGGTGGGGTCGTGCGACTCCCAGAACAGCTTCAGGAGGGTGCCGTACGAGACCTGCGTCGGGTCGAAGACCACGCGGACGACCTCGGTGTGGCCGGTCAGGCCCGAGCACACCTCCTCGTACGTCGGGTTCTCGGTGAAGCCGCCCTGGTAGCCGGCCAGCGTGGTCCACACCCCCGGGGTCTGCCAGAACTTGCGCTCCGCGCCCCAGAAGCAGCCCAGGCCGAAGTCGGCCGTGTCGAGCCCCGCCGGGTAGGGGCCCGCGAGCGGGTTGCCGAGGACCGTGTGCCGGTCCGGGAGCGAGAACTGGGGGGTCGCGCGGCCCTGGAGGGCCTCCTCGCGGGTGGGGAGCTCGGGCGTGCGGCGGTACGAGAACATGATTCCCTCCTAGTGGTTCTCCCTTAACGGGCGGGGGCGGGCCGGGATTCCCCCCGGACCGCCCCCGGCCGCCGCGTCAGACTTTCGTCATTTCTTCCGCTACTGCGTCACCGAGCGGCGCACGCTGAAGTCCCTCGCCTGCACGTACCGCGCCCTGGCGTCCGCCGAGTACGTCCACGGCGTCGCCCCGACGTACCCGTCGACGGCACGGAACTGCTCCACGGCCTCCGCGTACCGGTCCTGCCAGTACAGGTTCCAGGCCAGCATGTGCCGCACCCGGGCCACCCGCCGGTCGGCCGGGTCCGCCGCCGCCACGTCCGCGAGCGCCGCGTCCGTGGCCGCCACGATCTCCGGCCGCTTGTAGTAGACGTCCGGGTCGACATCCGACTCCGACATCTCGTACTCCAGGTACGCGTACAGCGGCAGCAGCGACAGCAGCTCACCGGGAGCGCCCGACGCCGCCGCCTGCTGCGCGAACGCCTCCGCCTCCTCGTGGGAGCCGCGCCACTTGCGGCACCAGTACTGCAGGGCGCCGGTGTGCGCCGCCAGCACCTTCGGGCCGCGCTTGACGATCTCCGCCCACAGCTGTCCGTACCGCTCGTGGGAGTACCCCAGTGCCATGGCGACCGGCTGCTCCAGCATGTACGGGACCGGATCCGCCGGGTCGGCGAGCCGCTGGGCCTCGTGCATCGCCTCCTGCGAGGCGGCGATCAGCCGGTGGAAGTTCCGGAACTGCTCCTGCGTCGTGTTGCTCGCGCTCAGCGAGCCGCGCACGTTCCACGCCACCAGCACCGACGCGTCCGCGTGCACCGCCGCCGCCGTCGGGTCCTGCGGCTGCGCCGCCCGCCAGGCCAGCAGCCAGGCGTCGTCCTCGGCGGCCAGCTCGGCCAGTTCCCGTACGCGCCGGATCCGCTCGTCCCAGTTCTGCCCGGCCGCGTCCGCCCAGGCCGCGCCGGCCTGCCAGTCGCCCGCCCGTACGGCGTCCAGCGCGGCCGTGTCCGCCGGCAGGAGCGGGGACCCGTTGTCGGTGTCCAGCTGGTCGGCCGGTACGAAGCCCAGCGCGACCGCCGCCTGGCCGTCGGCACGGCTCGCCGGGCGGCGCCCGCCGGCAACGCCGCCGCCCTTGCGGGCGCGCAGCAGCTTGTACGCGCCGCTGATCAGCAGGATCCCGAGGATGATGAGGCCGATCATCAGACAAGCACCAGCTTTCGCAGGGGTTCGGTGTCGGGCAGGTCCGCGACGAGCGCGTCCAGGGCGAGCTCCAGCTGCTCCTCGAAGCCTTCGGACGCGTACTGCAGGGCGGCCGAGTCGGACCAGGACAGCTGCCACCGGGCCGCGCCGCGGGCCGTCAGCTCGGCGGTGACCAGCTGCTGCAGCGCGCGCCGCAGCACGGGGCGGGTGAACTCGCGGGCGGCGCGGCCCGTGGCGGCCGCGGCCTCCTCGGACTTCGGGAAGCGGTCGGCGATCCGCCAGCGCAGCGCCGGGTCGGCGTCGACGGCGTCCAGCAGGGCCGCCAGCTCCGGGGCGGTGCCCTCGGCGGCAACGGCCTCGCGGATCTCCTCCGCGCCCTGGCCGACGTACCGGGTCATGCTCTCGTGGACGAGGTCCGCCCAGTCCAGGCGGGTGAGCGCGAGCGCCTCCGGGGTCAGGACGGCCTGCTCGAGCGCCGCCAGCGCGGCCTGCGGGGAGGCGAGCAGATCCAGCGCCGGGCGGGCCGCCTGGGCGCCGCGGCCGTCGTCGGGCAGGGCCTCGATGCGGGCGACGCGTTCGGCGAGCGCGGGGTGCGAGTCGTACGGGGAGGTGGGCTCGGTGGACAGCTCGCGGCGCAGGTCGTCCAGCTCGTCCGAGCGGGCGTCGAGCAGCTGCCGCAGGCCGCCGAAGACCTGGCCGGCGGGCGGCAGCAGGCCGGCGCCGACACCGAGGGTGGCGTACGAGTCCATGTAGAAGTCGTGCGCCGGGCCGATGGCGTTGAGCTCGCGCAGCGCCGAGGCGGCGGAGTCGCGTCCGGCGACGCGGACCGAGGCCAGGTCGGCGGCGAGCTCCTGGCGGCGGCTGCCGGCGAGGGTGGCGCGCATGTAGAAGCGCGCGTACGCCGTGTAGATCTTCGCCATGGCCCGGTACATCGCGCCTTGGCCCGTGGTGTCGACGTCCTTGGCCTTCTGGCCCTTGGCGAGCCGCTTCTCGGCCGCCTTCTCCTGCCGGGCCCGTTCCTTGGCGACCTTGGTGTCGGCGCGGTCGTGGAAGTGCCCGATGGTGCGGATCAGCTGGGCGCGGCCGCGGGCGATCAGCGGGGTCAGGCGGGTGTCGAGGTTGGCGTAGTGGCCCATCTCGTGGGCGAGCACGGCGCGCAGCTGCATCTCGTCCAGGCCGGTCATCAAGGGCAGGCCCAGGTAGAGGCGACGGGTGCCGGACATCAGGCCCAGCAGCCGGGCGTCCTCGCTGACGGCCGCGTTGACCTCGTCGATCAGCAGGATCTCGTCCGGGGCGCGGGTGCCGACCTGCTCCGCGATGTCGCGGACGGTCTGCCACAGGGCGGGTTCCTGCTGCTCGGTGACGGGCAGGCCGGGCTTCGGGTCGCCCTTGGGGGTGCGGAGCATGAACATGCCGCGCACGATCGGGACCGCGAGCACCACCGAGACGATGAGGATCTTGACGGCGATGCCGCCGTGCAGCCAGGTGACGGTGGCCCAGTCGGCGGCGGCGAGGACGCCGAGCAGGATGAAGCCGAGCAGGTAGAAGCCTGCGAGCAGGACGAGGGCGCGCAGCGCGCGCAGTGAAGCGCCCATATGGACGGATCCCCCCACGGGATGAAGTGGTGCAGGTGCATGTGCAGATGCTGCGGGTGTACGCGGGTGCGCGCGGGCGGGCGATGGTCGGCCGGGCCCGGGCGGTCACGCCGGGCCATCATGCGGCCCCGCAGATCTTTACAGCAACCTTATTCGCCGGAATTCCGCAGGTGGGAGCCAGGGGGGCGGGGGCTCCCAGCTGCGAGCGGCGCCGACTCAGTGCGGCAGCGTCGCCGGGGAGCCGCCGTTGGCCTCGTAGCCCGCCACCGCCAGGGCGCGGTACACCGCGTACTGCGCCGCCGGGTCCGCGGAGACCGACCACGGCAGGGCGCCGACGTAGCCGTCGATGTGTCGGACCTGCTCCATCGCCTCCGCCCAGCGCTCCATCGGCACCAGGAACGACAGCAGCATGTGCCTCACGTGGGCCAGCATCGGGTCGTCCTGGCGGGCGGTGTGCACCGCGTACAGCGCGCCCTCCACCGCCCGGGTCACGACCGCGCCCTGCCAGAAGTTCGTCAGGACGACCTCCGGGACGTGCTCGTACACCGCGAACAGCGGCAGCGCCGCCAGCAGCGAGCCCTGTGGGGCGCGGGCCGCCGCCGCGTGCGCGAAGGCGTCCGCCTTCTCCCGCGAGCCGTGCCACTTCTCGCACCAGTAGTGCAGGGCCGCCAGGTGCGCGCCCATGTGGGCCGGCGCGACGTCGATGACCTTCGCCCAGAGGGCGTCGAACTCCGCCTCCGAGTACCCGAGCGCCCGCGCGACCGCCAGCTCCGTGATGTACGGGACGGGGTCGCCCGGGGCCAGCAGCGCCGCCTTGCGGCACGCCTCCCGGGCCTCCTCCAGGATGATCCGGTGGTCGGTGGAGCCCACGCCGCCCGAGTGCCGCCACGCCTGCTGCACCAGCAGCTCCGCGTGCACCTGCGCGCCGCCCGCGTCCTTCTCCGCCTCCAGCCGCCAGGCCTTCAGCCACTGCGCGCCCACGCCGGGGCGCTCCACCAGCTCCAGGGCCGCCGCGCCGCCGAAGGCCTGGATCCGCTGCCAGCGCAGCTCGCCCTCCTTCGGGGTCCCGGCCAGCAGCTGGGACGCGGCCTGCCACCGGCCGCTGCGCTGCACGGCTTCGAGGGCGTCCATCAGGTCCTCGTCGGGGCCCGGGACGCGGATGTCCAGGTGCTCCTGGCGGGCGAAACCGTAGTTCTCGGGATCGGCCGCATCAGGGCTGCCCGGCGCGACCAGGCGCACGCCGCCGCCCCGCCGGCGCCGTATGTACGGGCTGAAGGCGGCCACGAGCAGGCCGAGCGCGATCAGGAACCACAGAATCTCCATGCCCCCAAGCGAACCAGACGCACCCGCGCGAAGGCCAATGCCCCACCCGCCGTCCGGCCGGACACCCCATAAGCTCTGCCTCATGAGCGACGACAGCCACGAGCACCAGAGCTTCGAGACCCGCGCGATCCACGCGGGCAACACGGCGGACCCGCTGACCGGCGCGGTCGTGCCCCCGATCTACCAGGTGTCCACGTACAAGCAGGACGGCGTCGGCGGACTGCGCGGCGGATACGAGTACAGCCGCAGTGCGAACCCGACCCGGACCGCGCTCGAGGAGAACCTCGCGGCGCTGGAGGGCGGCCGGCGCGGCCTCGCCTTCGCGTCCGGGCTCGCCGCCGAGGACTGCCTGCTGCGTACGCTGCTCTCCCCGGGCGACCACGTGGTCATCCCGAACGACGCGTACGGCGGCACCTTCCGCCTCTTCGCGAAGGTCGTCTCCCGCTGGGGCGTGGAGTGGTCGGTGGCCGACACCTCGGACGCGGCGTCCGTACGGGCCGCCCTGACCCCGAAGACGAAGGTCATCTGGGTCGAGACCCCGTCCAACCCGCTGCTCGGCATCACCGACATCGCGGTCGTCGCCGACATCGCGCGGTCGGCCGGCGCCAAGCTGGTCGTGGACAACACCTTCGCCTCGCCCTACCTCCAGCAGCCCCTCGCGCTCGGCGCGGACGTGGTCGTGCACTCGCTGACCAAGTACATGGGCGGCCACTCCGACGTGGTCGGCGGCGCACTGGTCACCGCCGACGCGGCGCTCGGCGAGGAACTGGCCTACCACCAGAACGCGATGGGCGCCGTGGCCGGCCCCTTCGACTCCTGGATCGTGCTGCGCGGCATCAAGACGCTGGCCGTCCGCATGGACCGGCACGCGGAGAACGCGGCGAAGGTCGCCGAGATGCTGACCCGGCACCCCAAGGTGCACAAGGTCCTCTACCCGGGCCTGGCCGAGCACCCGGGCCACGAGATCGCCGCCAAGCAGATGCGCAACTTCGGCGGAATGATCTCCTTCCAGGTCACCGGCGGCGAGCAGGCGGCGGTCGATCTCTGCGCCCGCACCAAGATCTTCACCCTGGCCGAGTCCCTCGGCGGCGTCGAGTCCCTCATCGAGCACCCGGGCCGCATGACCCACGCCTCGGTGGCCGGCTCGGCCCTGGAGGTCCCGGCGGACCTGGTCCGCGTCTCCGTCGGCATCGAGAACGCCGACGACCTGCTGGCGGACCTGACCCAGGCCATCGGCTGACCGTCTCGTAAGGCCATCACGGAGGCCTTTACGGCAACGACCGCCGAGCGGTGGTCACCAGCCCTCCAGGGGCGGGGAGACACCGCTCGGCGGGATCTCCCACGGCCGGGCCAGCGAGGCCCACACCGCGAAGGCCACCGCCGCCGCGAACAGCAGGACCCAGCCGGCCCGCCGCAGGGCCCTCCGGCGGCGCAGCAGCCGGTCCCCGCGGGCCGCGGCACTGGCCGCGAGCCCGGCCGGGACCACCGGGTGGGGGCCCTCCAGCAGCTGCCTGACCTGCTCCTCCTTGCGGTCGGGGACACTCATGCGGCCTCCCGCGAGCGCATCGCGGCCACGGCCCGGTTGCACAGCACCCGCACCCGCTCGACCGGCAGCCCCAGCTGCGCCGCGGTGACCTCCTCCGCGACCCCCTCGTACACGCGCAGCACCAACACGAGCCGTTCCAGCGGGTCGAGCCGCGCGAGCAGCCCCCTGCCGCCGTGGTGGCGCCAGCCGGTACGGGCGAAGGCGTCGCACAGCTCCCGGCGGGTGTGGTCGTACGGGTCGTCTCCGCGCACCCGGCGCCAGTGCGCGTACGTACGGGCCAGCGCGTCCGCGAGCAGCCGGCGGGCGGCGGCGGGCTCGGTCTCCGGCTCGGCCGTCAGCAGGACGGCGACATGCATGAGCCGCCCCGCCGCACCCGCGACGAAGGCTTCGAACTCCGCGTAGGCGCGCGGCCCGTGGTCGTCCACAGGCCACATAGTGCGGGCAGCGGGACCGCCCCGGTCAAGGGGTGGGACGCCCCCGGCTCACGCCGTCCTCAGGAAGCGGGGCCGGCCTCCGAGACGGCGCCCATCAGCTCCGACAGCGAACCGTTGAAACGGGTCAGCAGGACGGTGAAGGACTCGCGCTCGTCCTCGCTCCAGTCCTCGGTCACCCGGGCCATCAGCTCGCGCCGCGAGGAGCGGACCTCCTCGAGCCGGGCGAGGCCCCGCGGGGAGAGCGCGAGGACCACGGCCCGCCCGTCCTCCGGGTGCGAGGTCCGCTTGACCAGACCGCTGTCGACGAGCGGCGCGACCTGGCGGGTGACGGTGGAGGAGTCGATGCCCATGCCGCCGGCGAGCGCCTTGACACCCATCGGGCCTTCCAGGTCGAGCCGGTTCAGCAGCAGGTACGCGGCGCGGTCCATCGAGTTGCGGGCCTGGCCGACCCCGCCCAGGCGGGTCTGCTCGGCGCGGCGGGCGAAGACGGCCACCTGGTGCTGGAGCGCGTCGAGGAGACCGGCTTCGGCGGACGCCTCGGCCGCCGTGGGCAGGTCGGAATTGGCCGGGGTGGAAGGCATGGCCGTGAGCTCTCTTCACGTGGGGCCGACAAGGATGGGGGACAGAGTACGCGGCCGTGCGGCGGCTCGTACGCCTCGTACGAGAACTGGTACGGGCGGTGGGGAGCAAGGCCCCGGGGTCGTCCCGGATGGCCGGATTTCGCCCCCTGTGGGCTTACGCCGCCGGGCTGTTGGCGGGGCTGTCGGCGGGACGCCCGGGTGCGGGGCGGGCTTCGGCCGGGCTGTGGGGAGAGCTGCGGGCCGGGCTGTCGGCCGGGCTTCCGGGCGGGCCGTGGGCCGGGCGCCGTGATCCGCTCGGGCTGCGAGACTGGCCGCATGAACTACCGCGTGCCCGTGCCCGTCCCGCAGGTCATCCTCGACGACGTCCGGGGGGCCCAGAAGATGCTCTCGGGCGTCGCCCGGGTCACGCCGATGGAAGGCAGCCGGCACCTGACCGCCCTCACCGGCTCCCCGGTCCACTTCAAGTGCGAGAACCTCCAGCGGACCGGCTCCTTCAAGCTGCGCGGCGCGTACGTGCGCATCTCGGGCCTGCGCCCCGAGCAGCGGGCCGCGGGCGTCGTCGCGGCCAGTGCGGGCAACCACGCGCAGGGCGTGGCCCTGGCCTCCTCCCTGCTCGGCGTCCGCTCGACGGTGTTCATGCCCGTCGGGGCGCCGCTGCCGAAGGTGGCGGCCACGCAGGAGTACGGCGCCGAGGTGCGGATGTCCGGGCAGGTCGTCGACGAGACCCTGGCCGCGGCCCAGGAGTACGCGGACCGCACCGGGGCGGTGTTCATCCACCCCTTCGACCACCGCGACATCATCGCGGGCCAGGGCACGGTCGGCCTGGAGATCCTCGAGCAGTGCCCGGAGGTGCGGACGATCCTCGTCGGCATCGGCGGCGGCGGCCTCGCGGCGGGCATCGCGGTCGCGGTGAAGGCGCTGCGGCCGGACGTCAAGGTGATCGGGGTCCAGGCGGAGGGAGCCGCCGCCTACCCGCCCTCGCTGCGGGTCGGGCACCCGGTCTCGATCGACAACCCGGTCACGATGGCGGACGGCATCAAGGTCGGCCGCCCCGGCGACATCCCCTTCAACATCATCGGAGACCTCCTCGACGGCGTCCGCACGGTCTCCGAGGACGCCCTCTCCAGCGCCCTGCTGCTCTGCCTGGAGCGCGCCAAGCTCGTCGTCGAACCCGCCGGATGCAGTCCGGTGGCCGCCCTGCTGAGCCGGCCCGAGCTGTACGGCGGCGGCCCGGTGGTCGCGGTCCTGTCCGGCGGGAACATCGACCCGCTGCTGCTCCAGCGGATCCTGCGGCACGGCATGGCGGCGGCGGGCCGCTACCTCTCGCTGCGGCTGCGCGTGGCCGACCGGCCCGGGGCGCTGGCCGGGCTCCTGGGGGTGTTGTCCGTGGTGGATGCGAACGTGCTGGACGTGAGCCACGTACGGACCGACCCGCGGCTGGGGCTCACCGAGGTGGAGGTGGAGCTGCACCTGGAGACGAAGGGCCCCGAGCACTGCACCGAGGTCGCGCGCTCGCTGCACGCGGCCGGGTACACGGTCATGGGCTGATCCGAACCGTCCGAACCGAACCGAGCCGGCCGGCCCCCGCGAAACGGCGCGCAGCCCCATGGTGGAACGCGATATGACGCGATAGCGTAAGTCACTCGAACGGCCGGGCGAGGACGGCCCGGCGCCCCTAGGATTGCGTAGGAATGTAACGATTCTGCTGGCCCGCTGCACACTGGGAGAACCCAAATGCCAGGCGCCATCTATGCCGAAGGCCTGGTCAAGACCTTCGGCGAGGTACGGGCACTGGACGGCGTGGACCTCGATGTCCCCGAAGGCACCGTGCTGGGCCTGCTCGGCCCCAACGGCGCCGGCAAGACCACGGCCGTGCGCGTCCTGACCACCCTCCTCAAGCCCGACAGCGGCAAGGCCGTCGTCGCCGGGATCGACGTCCTCAAGCACCCCAACGAAGTCCGCCGCGCCATCGGCCTGTCCGGCCAGTTCGCCGCCGTCGACGAGTACCTGACCGGCCGCGAGAACCTCCAGATGGTCGGCCAGCTCTACCAGATGAGCGGCAAGGCCGCGAAGGTCCGGGCCGGTGAACTGCTGGAGCGGTTCAACCTCGCCGACGCCGCAGACCGCACCGCGAAGACGTACTCCGGCGGCATGCGCCGGCGCCTGGACCTCGCGGCCGCGCTCGTCGTCCGCCCGCCCGTCATGTTCATGGACGAGCCGACCACCGGACTCGACCCGCGCAACCGCCAGCAGCTCTGGGACGTCATCCAGGAGCTCGTGGCCGGCGGCACCACCCTGCTGCTCACCACCCAGTACCTGGAGGAGGCCGACCACCTCGCACACGACATCTGCGTGGTCGACCACGGCAAGGTCATCGCCCGGGGCACCTCCGACCAGCTCAAGGCCCAGACCGGCGGCGAACGCGTCGAGGTCGTCGTCCACGAGCGCAACCACATCCCCGACGCCCGTACGGTGCTCGCCGGCTTCGGCAAGGGCGAGACCACCGTCGAGGAGCACACCCGCAAGCTGACCGTCCCCGTCACCGGCGGCGCCAAGCTGCTCGCCGAGGTCATCCGCGAGCTGGACTCCCGCGGGATCGAGATCGACGACATCGGCCTGCGCCGGCCGACCCTCGACGACGTGTTCCTCTCCCTCACCGGCCACGTGGCCGCCCTGGCCGACGAGGAGAACGGCGAGGGCGCCCCGCCGGACGCCAAGGGCCGCCGCGGCCACAAGGCACCGGCACCGGCATCGGTGCCGGCCGCGGCCTCGGCGCCGGCATCGGAACCGGCCCCGGCATCGAAGGAGGCGGCGCAGTGACCACCACCTCCCCGACCCCGCAGCTCGCGGCACCGCCACCGCGCGGCGGCATCGCCCAGGGCGTCAACGACTCCCTGGTCATCGCAAAGCGCAATTTGATTCGCATGTCCAGAATTCCCGAAATGATAATTTTCGGGGTCATCCAGCCGGTCATGTTCGTCGTGCTGTTCAGCTACGTCTTCGGCGGCTCGATCAGCGTCGACGGCAACACCTCGCCCGCCGCCTACCGCGAGTTCCTGATGGCCGGCATCTTCGCCCAGACCGTCACCTTCGCCACGGCCGGCGCGGGCGCGGGCATCGCGGACGACATGCACAAGGGCCTGATCGACCGCTTCCGCTCGCTGCCCATGGCCCGCGGCGCGGTCCTGACCGGCCGCACCCTCGCCGACCTCGTCCAGACCACCCTCACCCTGGTCGTCCTGGCCGTGGTCGCCCTGCTCGTCGGCTGGCGCACCCACACGAGCGCCGGCGAGGTGCTCGCCGGCTTCGCCCTGCTGCTCCTGCTCGGTTACGCCTTCTCCTGGATCGGCGCGCTGATCGGCCTGTCGGTGCGCACCCCGGAGGCGGCGACCTCGGGCGGGCTGATCTGGCTCTTCCCGCTGACGTTCATCTCGAACGCCTTCGTCCCCTCCGACAACATGCCGACGTTCCTGCGGACCATCGCCGAGTGGAACCCGTTCAGCGCGACCGTCCAGGCGGCCCGCGGACTGTTCGGCAACTTCCCGCCGGGGTACGAGGCCCCGGCGGCCTGGCCGATGCAGCACCCGGTGCTCGCGTCGGTCCTGTGGTCCGTACTGATCATCGCGGTCTTCCGGACCCTCTCGGTCCGCAAGTACCGCTCGGCGACCGCGTAGGGCGCACGGAACATGGCACGGGAAAGCCCCCGCCGGATCGCTCCGGCGGGGGCTTCCTGATGTCGTGGGGTGATCAGCCGGTGAACGGCTTGACGTCGAGGATCTTGACGGTGGCCTTCTTGCCGTTCGGCAGCTCGTACTCGGCGTCCTCGCCGATCTTCTTGCCCATCACGCCGGTGCCCAGCGGGGACTGCGGGGAGTAGGTCTCGAAGTCCGAGGACGCGTACTCGCGCGAGGCGAGCAGGAAGGACATGGTGTCGTCCTCGTCGCCGTCGAAGGCGATGGTGACGACCGTGCCGGGCGCGACCTCGCCGTCGGAGGCGGGTGCGGTGCCGACCTTGGCGTTCTCGAGGAGCTGCGTCAGCTGGCGGACGCGGAGCTCCTGCTTGCCCTGCTCCTCCTTGGCCGCGTGGTAACCGCCGTTCTCGCGCAGGTCGCCCTCCTCGCGGGCGGCTGCGATCTTGGTGGCGATCTCCGTGCGTGCGGGACCAGAGAGGTAGTCCAGCTCGGCCTTCAGCTGGTCGTACGCCGCCTGGGTCAGCCAGGTGACGCTCTCGCTCGTCTGGGTCACGGGTGCTCCTCGTCGGTACAGGGGACTACAAAGCCGCCAGCGGCGGGCGAAACCACGAGCCTAACAATTCGGGAAGAAAAGGGGGAGGACACCATGTGTATGAAGTGTGTCATTGGGCCGCTGAGCAGGAAAGAGCTCAGTCTGCCGTGGGCGTGGTGCCCGTTGCCGCCTGGCAGCCCACCAGTTCGATCATCGTCGCGCGGCCGGTGGTCTTCAGCGAGAGCATCTCGTCCACGCGCGTGCCCTTCTGCCCGAAGGTGAAGTCGGCGCGGCCGACCTCGGCGTGCTCCTTGTTCTGGGAGCTCAGCGTGCACACCCCGGTGACCGAGGCGTCCTTGCGCACCTCCAGGTGCACCTTCACCTCGGTGTCCGAGACCACCTGGAACTTGATCACCTCGGCGCTGACGCTCTGACCGGCGACGTAGTCCCAGCCGATCCAGCCCACCAGTGCCAGCAGCCCGACGCCCAGCACCGACCCGACGATCTTGAGCTTCCGGTCCGCACGCTCGTCCGCCGACCGCCCGTAACGACCCTCGGGCAGCCCCTCGCGCACCGCACTCATTGATCGTTCCTTTCGGGAGGGCCGGACTCCAGCATCCCAGGGGCAGCCCCGGAATTTTTCCACCCCCCGATTCGGTCACTATAAGAGGCGATGCCCTGACGACTTAAAGAGGATCCTGTCTTGACCGAGCAGCTTCGACTGATGGCCGTCCATGCCCACCCCGACGACGAGTCGAGCAAGGGCGCGGCCACCATGGCCAAGTACGTGTCCGAGGGGGTTCCCGTGCTCGTGGTGACCTGCACGGGGGGCGAGCGCGGCTCGATCCTCAACCCCAAGCTCCAGGGTGACGAGTACATCGAGAAGAACATCCACGAGGTCCGCGCCAAGGAGATGGACGAGGCGCGCCAGATCCTCGGCATCGACCAGGAATGGCTGGGTTACATCGACTCCGGCCTCCCGGAGGGCGACCCGCTGCCCCCGCTCCCCGAGGGCTGCTTCGCCCTGGAGGACGTGGACGAGGCGGCCGGCCGCCTCGTGAAGAAGATCCGCGAGTTCCGGCCGCAGGTCATCACCACGTACGACGAGAACGGCGGCTACCCGCACCCCGACCACATCATGACCCACAAGATCTCGATGGTGGCCTTCGAGGGCGCGGCCGACACCGAGAAGTACCCGGAGGCCGAGTTCGGCCCCGCTTACCAGCCGCAGAAGCTCTACTACAACCAGGGCTTCAACAAGCCGCGCACCATCGCCCTGCACGAGGCGCTGCTCTCGCGCGGCATGGAGTCCCCTTACGGGGAGTGGCTGGAGCGCTGGAAGGAGTTCGAGCGCACCGAGCGGACGCTGACCACGCACGTGCCGTGCGCCGAGTTCTTCGAGATCCGCGACAAGGCGCTCATCGCGCACGCCACGCAGATCGACCCGGACGGCGGCTGGTTCCGCGTGCCGATGGAGATCCAGAAGGAGGTCTGGCCCACGGAGGAGTACGAGCTCGCGAAGTCGCTCGTCGACACTTCCCTCCCCGAGTCCGACCTCTTCGAGGGCATCCGGGAGAATGCGTAGCTATGAGCGCTACGCAGGCAGCACTGACCGAGCTCCTTCCGCTGGCGGGTGACACGTTCGACAAGAACAAGGTGACCCCCGGAGTCCTGGGCTTCATCGTGTTCGCGGCCCTCGCCCTCGCGGTGTGGGGCCTGATGAAGTCGATGAGCCGCCACATGGGCAAGGTCGACTTCCAGGAAGCCCCGGAGGCGGGCGCGGCGGCCGCCGCCCCCGCCGCGGACCGGGCTCCGTAAGAGCCGTCCTCCGGGCCGATGGCCGCCGCCCTCCCGCTGCGCGGTGGGGCGGCGACTGCGCGTGCCCGGCGATGGTGCGTGACTGCGGTCGGGCCGGCTGCCGGGCCGTACGGCCCGGCAGCCGTTTCCGCGGTCCGCCGTCTTCGGCCTACCGGGCCGGAGGGCCCGGCAGGCAGGCGGTCATACGGTCGGCGAGGCCGGTGGCATCGGGACGCCCATGATCTCCCGCGAGTGCAGGTTCGGGACCAGCGCGAGGCGCCACGCCTGCCAGCCCTCCGCCGGGTCCACACCCCGCCCCAGCACCACCGCGTAGGTATCCAGGCTGTCCTCCAGGCGCCCGTCCCGCATCGGATGCGGCGACGCGGCCAGCCGGGCCAGCTCCGCCCGGGCCTCGTCCACGCCCGCGCCCGGGAGCGCGTACGGCAGCAGCGTGCAGCGCAGGAACCGGGCCCAGTCCTCCCCGCGCCGGTCCCCGTACGAGATGAACAGCCGGGCCGCCTCCTCGCACAGGCCCAGTGCCTGCGAAGCCCGGCCGTTGCCCGCGTCCACCACCGCCAGCTCCAGGCAGGTCCACGCCTCCCCGTGCGCCAGCCCGATCCGCCGGAAATCCGCCCGCGCATCCACCAGCAGCTGCCGCGCGAACCCGGAGTTCCTCAGGTTCCCCGTCTGCGCCGCCCGCTGGTCGCGCGTCACCCGGCCCGAATGGTGCCGGGCGTGGGCCAGCCCGTACACGTCCCGCATCCGCGAGAACATCGTCCGGGCCCGCTCCAGCTCCCGTACCGCCTGGTCGCGCTCGCCGCCCTCCTCCAGCGCCTGCCCGAGGTAGTACAGCGTCCACGCCTCCCCCCGCGCGTCCTCCTGCTCCCGGTGCCGGGCCAGCGCCTCGCGCAGCCGCTCCGCCGCCGGCCCCGGATCCCCGTCCACCACCCGGGCCCGGCCCAGCTGGGTCAGCGCCCAGGCCTGACCGCGCTCGTCGCGCGTCCGCCCGTACAGCTCGAGGGCGAGCTTCAGCTCCGCCTCCGCCCGCGGCACGTCGCCGAGCCGCAGGTACACCTGCCCCAGCTGGAAGTGGGCCCACGCCTCGCCGTGCACGCTCTCGTTCTCCCGGTGCAGGGCCAGCGACTGCTCCAGCAGCTGCATCGCCTCCGCCAGGTGCGCCCGGTCCCGCTCCACCGCCGCCAGGGCGTGCATCCCCCACGCCCGGTCGCCGGCCAGCTTGTCCGGCTCCTGCAGCACCAGCGCCTCGCGGATGCGGGCCGCGGCCTCCGGCAGCTGCCCCTGGTGGTGCAGGGTGATGCCGAGCGAGATCAGCGCCATGCCCGCGCCCGCGTCCTGCTGCGCCTCGATGTACTGGTCCACCACCGAGGTCAGCGTCGTACGGGCCTTGTCCAGCTCGCCGAGCTGGCGCGCCGCGATACCCGTACGCCACTGCACCGAGCGGACCATCCGCCCCTGGCCGGGCTCGCCCTGCCGGGCCGCCTCCACCGCCTGCGTCAGCTCGTTGATCTCGCCGAGCCGGTACAGGTCGCCGCGCAGCAGGCAGAAGTCGCACAGCGCGCCCAGCAGGTCCAGCACCGCCTGCTGGTCCACGTCCTGCGAGTGCCGCAGCGCGGCCGTGATGAAGCTCGACTCGTCGTCCAGCCACCGCAGCGCCGCGTCCAGCGAGGCGAAGCCGTGCCCCCCGAAGTGGTTCGCCCGCGTCGACATCTTCCCGTCGACCATCCGGATCACCGAGTCCGCGAGCTGCGCGTAGTTCCGGATCAGCCGCCCGTGCGCGGCCGAGGCCTCGGCCCGGTCCTCGTCCGCCGCGAGCCGCGCCGCCGCGTACGAGCGCACCGCGTCGTGCATCCGGAACCGCTCCCCGCGTACCGGGTCCAGCAGGCCCGCCTGCGCCAGCTCGCGCAGCAGCCGCCCGGCCGCCGCCTGGTCCGCGTCGATCAGCGCCGCCGCGGCCGACGGGCCGAGCGAGGCCCGCCCGGCCAGCGTGAGCCGCCGCAGCAGCCGGCGCCGCTCCTCGGGCAGGCGTACGTAGGCCAGGCCGAGGGCGTCCTCCAGCGCATCGGCGCCACCGGGGCCGTCCGCCCCTGCCGCTCCCAGCGGGGCCAGGACGCGCAGGGCCAGCGGAAGCCCGCCGCCGAGGGCGAGCAGCCCCCGCACGGCCTCTTCCTCGTACGGGGCCCCGCCGGCCGCCTCCGCCCCGGCGCGCACCAGCTCCGCGCCCTCCGGCTCCGCCAGCCCCTCCACCGGCAGCTGGTGCACCCACGCCGCCAGGTCCGGCAGCTCCAGCGGCTCCCGCGCCGTCACCAGCACCAGGCTCTCCGACCGCTCCGGCACCAGCATCCGCACCTGCGCCGCATCCACCGCGTCGTCCAGCAGCACCGTCACCGGCAGTCCCTGGAGGTGCTGGTGGTACAGCTCGCCCAGGCGCCGGACCTGCTGATCCGCCGAGGACCCCTCGCGGAACAGCAGCTGCTCGCGCGGGGCGCCCAGCCGGTTCAGCAGGTGCAGCAGTGCCTCCCGGGTCGACAGCGGCGTCTCCCCGCTGAGCGAGCCGCCCCGCAGGTCCACCACGCAGGCCCCACGGAACTGGTCCCGCAGCGCGTCCGCGGCCCGCAGCGCCAGGGCCGTGCGGCCCACGCCCGGCTCGCCGTGCAGCACCACGACCACCGGTCGGGTCTCCGTGCTGGCCCGGGCCGCCTGCACCCACTGCGCGATCCGGGTCAGCTCCGCCCGTCGGCCCGTGAACAGGGTTCCGGACTGCGGGAGTTGACCGAAGGACTGCTCCAGCACGCTGCGCCGCCGGGCCTCCGCGCTGCGGTCGGTCCCGCGCAGCTGGGGAGTCGTGCTCCGGGCGGGCTGCCGGGGCACCCGCGCGGCGGCGGCCACCGCACGCTGCTGCTCCAGGAACGGGCGGATCCCGCGCACCTCCAGCGCCGTCAGCCACTGCAGCCTCAGCTGCTCCGGCCCGCCGGGGCGGCCGCGCACCCCGGCCCGGCGGTTCGCGGCGGGCAGGTGCAGGGCGGTCACCTTGGCGACCGTGGCCGCCGCCCCGGCGATGCCGGTGACGGCCCCGGCGGTCAGCGCGGTGCCCGCCGCCACGCCGAGCGACAGGTCGGCCCCGACGGCGGCGGCCGCCGCCACCGCCGTCACGAGCAGGGCCGTCGAGGTGTTCCCGCGCCGGAAGGCATCGCCGAGGGACTCCTCCCCGGCCGTCGCCTCGTCCAGGGCCCGTACGTACGCCTCGTACTCCTCCGAGGCGCTCGCCGCGAGCGCGTCCAGCGCCTCCAGGCCGCGTGCCAGCAGCGCTGCTTTCTCGACCGGTTGCCCCGTCCCGGCAGCCCGCTGGGCCTCCTCGTCCACGGCCCGCTCCAACAGCCGCTCGGCCTCACCGCGATGGCTGTCCCGCATCGGCATCCCCCTCAAGAGAGCTCCGGCAACGTGCCCCAAGTGTCCGCCGGGACTGCCGCGAGCGCGAGGGAACTTGAGCTAGATCAGAGGGAGTTGGTCCAAGTTCGGTCGCCCGAGTGCATATATGTACGTTCTAGGCTGGGCAGATGAGCCGACGGTGGAAGACCCTCGTACGGTGCGTGCCCGCAGTCCTCGCCGCCCTGGCCGGCTGCGGCGCACAGACCGGGCCCGCACCACGCGGATTCGTACCGCGGTACGAGGAGCCGGCGGCGGCCGACGCCGCCCACGCCCGCTTCCTGCGCGAGCGGCGGCTGCCGGAGCGCACGGCCGACGCCCTCAACGCCTACCTCGACCTCCCGTACGAGGTCACGGTCCTCGTCCGCTCCTGCGCCGGGGAGGGCTCCGGCTACGACCCCGACACCCGGCGGATCGAGCTCTGCTACGACGACCTGGCGGACGAACGGGAGCTCGTCACGACCGACGAGGAGGTGGCCGACGTGATGACCGAGACGCTCTACCACGAAGCCGGCCACGCCCTCGTCGACGCGCTCGACCTGCCGTACGGCGGGGACCGCGCCGAGGAGGACGCCGCCGACCGCTTCGCCGCGATCATGCTGATCCGCGAGGGCCCGGACGGCGAACGCAAGCTCCGCACCGCCGCCGAGGCCTACGCCCGCACGCCCGCGGACCCCGACGCCGGGCGCGACGAGCACGCACCGCCCGCCGCCCGGGCCGCGGCCCACCTCTGCCTGCTCCACGGCGCGGCCCCCGAGCGCCACCCCGACCTGGCCGACCGCACCCGCGGCTGCACCCCCACCTGGCCCCAGGCCCGCGACGCCTGGACCCACGACCTGGCGCCGCTGGTGCGGTGAGCCCGCGGCCTCCCGGACCGCCGCCTCCCCGGCCCCGATCGCATCGAACGGCGACCCACCGCCGCCGCCCCTCCCGTCGGCACTCGGGGTCGCCGTACGGCGCGTGCACCGAACGGCTACCCCGATGGTGACGCCTTCCCGGCTGCCCGGATCGTGATGCCTTCCGACACTCCGTTATAGCGAGTCGAACGATCTACCGCTTCCTTCGATTGCGCGGCGAAGATTGAACCGCCCAATTAGGTGACGTCGTTATAGTTGGCAAAATCGAAGGAATTCTCATGAGCCTGCCCGGGCCTTGGTGGCGTGCAAGTCAAAGCTATGTCTCGGAGATCCTCTCGCTGCTCGCAGCCGCGCCGGATCGAGATTTCTTCCATTGGCGCGGCAAAACCTTCTCCGGTGGCGATCTGATCCGGTCCGTGACTGAAACGTTCCTTGCGCTGCGCAACCGCGGAGTGGGCAAGGGGGATGTGGTGGCGGTCCTGGTCGCACCCAACAGCCCTGAGACGCTCACCGTCCGGTACGCGACCCATCTGCTCGGCGGCGCCGTCTGCTATTTGCGAACCACCAACCCTGGTACCAGGGCAACGGTCCTCCCGTTGGATCACCAGATCCAGATCCTGCGTGAGACCGAAGCCGTGACCATCTATGCCGATGCCGAAGGTTCGGAGCGCGCGGCAGAGCTTGCTGATGGCAGTGGGATACCGGTGACGCGACTTCAGCACGGGGAAGGCAGTGAGGCTGGCCGGGCCGATGTTGCCGACACCCCGGACGCCGTTTCATGGGACCCGAATGTACTGGCCTTCATCAACTTCACGAGTGGCAGCACGGGACGGCCCAAGGGAATCCGGTTGTCGGGCCGGGCGTGGGAAGCCACCGTGCGTGCATGGATGGAAGTCGGTCGTGAGTACGACTGTGCGTCGATCCTGATATCGACCCCTCTGAGTCATGGCGTCGCCCCGATGGCGGACGCGGTCTTCGCCATGGGCGGAGCGCTCTATGTCCATGAGGCCTTCGATGCCGAGAAATTCGTGGACACCGTCTCCGTGGAAAAGGAGATCTCGTGGACGTTCATGGCGTCAAACCACGTGTTCCACGTCCTCGACCATTTGCTTGAGCGAGGAATCGGCGACAGGGAAGCCTTGGAGGCTGCGGGCCTTTCTTCGCTGAAGCGGATTGTCTACGGCGGCAGTCCCGCGGCGCCTGCCAGAATTGCACAGGCTTATCGGATCTTCGGCCCCGCCATGGCGCAGGGCTATGCCGCGAGCGAGTGTGGTCGGATCACGATCCTGACACCTGAGGAGCACGGCGACCCGGATCTCGCGGCCACCGTCGGCCGACCCTTCCCTGGGGTGGAACTTGCTGTCTGCAACTCGGATTCGGGTGCGCAACTGGCGACTGGGGAAATCGGTGAGGTTCGCGTCCGCTCGCCTCAGATGATGGACGCCTATAACGGCGAACCGGAACTGACTGCGCGAGCTCTCCGTGACGGATGGTATTTCACCGGAGATATCGGTCGTCTCGACGAGCGAGGCTATTTGACTCTCCTGGGTCGGGTGGCCCACGTCATCAAGGTCGGTGGCGTCAAGGTTCATCCCATCGTTCTCGAGGCGGAAATTCTTGCCCACCCGGGTGTCCGGCACGCCGCCGTGTACGGCGTGCAGGACGCGGATGGAAGCGAGCACATCCACGCCGCAATCGAATGCGATCCGGCCGAGGCGGTCGAAGTGGAGAACATCCGCGCGAGCATCGCTGAGAAGCTTTCCCCGATTCACGTGCCCGAGCAGTTCCATATCTTGAGCGTGCTGCCGATGAACAGCAGCGGCAAGCCCGACAAGGTGCTCCTGAAGTCGCAGTATTCCTAGCGTGGACCTTTCGGTTCGCAGGTCAATCCAACCGCTACGTCGAGAAGGCGAGTGAATGAACGTTCACCTGGCATCATATCTGAGTGGGAACACTGCTGAAGATCTTGCTGAAAGCAAGCGCGAGTTCCTGGAGATCGGCCGTCGTTCCGGTCATTACCCCATAGCCAGTGCGCGGCGCGACGGGGTGGATTCGGAAGTCAGCGTCTGGTGCAGCAACGACTATCTGGGAATGGGTCAGAACCCCCAGCTCATCGCGGCCATGCATGCGGCGATCGACACCCATGGCGTAGGCTCCGGAGGTTCCCGGAACATCGGTGGAACCAACCACTATCACGTCCTTCTCGAAAACGAGCTGGCGGATCTGCACGGCAAGGAAGCCGCTCTCCTTTTCACGTCTGGATACACGGCCAACGAGGGCTCCCTCTCCGTTCTGGCGGGGCTGCCGAAGGACACCGTCGTATTTTCCGACGCGAAGAACCACGCCTCGATCATCGACGGTCTCCGGCACAGCGGCGCGAAGAAGCACGTCTTCAGGCACAACGACGTCGCCCACCTGGAAGAGTTGATCGCGGCCGCTCCCGCCGACTGCCCGAAGCTCATCGTCGTGGAATCGGTCTACTCGATGTCGGGCAACGTTGCGCCGCTCGCCGCGATCGCCGACATCGCGGACAAGTACGGTGCCACGACCTTCATCGACGAGGTCCACGCGGTCGGCATGTACGGCCCGCAGGGCGCCGGCATCGCCGCCCAGGAAGGCATCGCCGATCGGTTCACGGTCGTGATGGGTACCTTGGCAAAGGGTTACGGAACGGTCGGCGGCTACATTGCGGGACCGGCGGCCCTCGTGGACGCGGTGCGGACCTTTTCGCGCTCGTTCGTCTTCACCACCTCGCTCCCGCCGGCGGTCGCGGCCGGTGCGCTGGCGTCGGTTCAGTACCTGCGGGCCTCCGACGTCGAGCGAAAGCTCCTTTCGGAGAATGCGCAGCTTCTGCACAGCCTTCTGATCGCGGCCGACATCCCGTTCATTTCGACGGACTCCCACATCGTTGCGGCCTTCGTCGGCGATGACGACCTGTGCAAGCGGGCGTCCCAGCTCCTGTTCGAACGGCACGGGATCTACGTCCAGTCCATCAATGCCCCCAGCGTGCCCGCGGGCGAGGAGATCCTGCGGATCGCTCCGTCTGCCGTGCACGATCAGAAGGATGTCGAGACCTTCGCCGACGCTCTTCACGGCATCTGGAAGGAACTGAACATCCCGACCGCGAGCGCCCGAGACTGGTGACCGTGTCAGTTGCCGGCGTGCTGGCCGACACGGCGGCGCAGCGACCCGACCACTCCGCCGTGATCTACGAGTCCGAGCACTTCACCTACGGGTGGCTGTGGGAACAGGCGCGTCGCTACGCCTCCGTGCTGCGAGCCAACGGGGTACGGCCGGGCGACCGGGTCGCCATGCTCCTGGTCGACACCCCGCAGTTTCCCGCTGTGTATTTCGGCGTGCTGGCGGCCGGTGCGGTCGCGATCCCGCTGAACGTCATGGCGACCGCGTCGGAGATCGATCACGTACTGACCGATGCCGACGCCCGTTTCCTGGTGTGCGCCGCCTCCTTGCTCGCCCGGGCGAGGGAGGCGGCGGAGCCGCTCGGCACGGTGCTCCTCACGGTCGGCCCGGGCCCCGCGGGCACGGTCGACCTGGAGAGCGCGGCACGGGACACGGCGCCGATCGAGGCGTGCGCGGTGCGGGAACCCGACGATGTCGCGGTCGTGTTCTACACGTCCGGCACGACGGGTGAGCCGAAAGGGGTAATGCTCACCCACCGGAACATCCTCTACAACGTCGAGAGGATGGTCGCCACTCCGTACATGTTCCGGAGCGACGACGTACTGCTCGGGTGTCTTCCGCTGTCGCACGGCTTCGGCCAGATCTGCGGCATGCTGACCGGATTCCGCGCCGGCATCTCCCTCGTCATGATGCCGAGGTTCTCCGGACGGGAGGCCCTCGCGCTGATGACGGAACACCGGTGCACGGTGTTCATGGGCGTGCCGACCATGTACGTCAAGTTGCTCGATGCGGCGGCCCAGGGAGAGCCGGTTCCTCGGCTCGACCGCGTGTACAGCGGGGGATCGGCGCTTCCGGTCAAGACCCTCGAGGATGTCCGCAGCACGTTCGGATGTCCCGTGTACGAGGGCTACGGGATGACCGAGACCTCCTGCAGCGTCGCCTATCACTATCCCGGCCTGACTTTTCGATCCGGAACGGTCGGTGTTCCGATCACCGGCATCACGGTCGGTATAGCCCGGCCGAATGCCGACGGAATCGATCTCCTGCCCGTCGGTGAGGTGGGCGAGATCGTGGTGCGCGGTCCGAACGTCATGGCCGGATATCTGGACCGCCCGGACATCACCGCCGAGGTCCTGATCGACGGATGGTTCCTCACCGGCGATCTCGGCAGGCTGGACGGCGACGGATACCTCTCGGTCGTCGGCCGTAAGAAGGACTTGATTCTGCGGGGCGGCTACAACGTCTATCCGCGCGAAATCGAGGAGATCCTCCTCGGGCACCCGGCCGTGGCACAGGTGGCGGTGATCGGTGTTTCGCACCCGGTGCTCGGTGAGGAGGTCTGGGCGATCGTCGTGCCCGCCCGGCCGGAGGACGTCACCTCTGGATCGGGCGAAGAGCTCATCGAATGGGGAAAGCAGCGTTTCGCCGCGTACAAGTACCCCCGCCGAGTCGAGTTCACCGACGCTCTCCCGGTGGGATCCAGCGGAAAAGTTCTCAAGCGAGTGCTCGTCTCGCAATACGGGTCGACCACCAGCTCGTAACTGCAAACGAAACAGAATCACATGGGCGTAGCACCCGCGGCACCGCTGCGGGTGCTACGCCTCCGCTCAGGCATCGTACGTAACAATAGGTAGGGCGACCGACCATGGGTGAATTCCAAGCTGACACGTCGACATCGACCGAGGCCATCGCCATCGTCGGTATGTCCTGCCGACTGCCGCATGCGGAGAACCCCGCGCAACTGTGGCAGCTGCTGCGCGACGGCCGCAGTGCGATCGGCGCGCCCCCAGCGGGCCGCCCCGACCTGCCCTCTCGGCCGGGAGGCTATCTCGAGGACGTCAGCGGCTTTGACGCGGGCTTCTTCGGCATCAGCCCGCGTGAGGCGTCGTCGATGGATCCGCAGCAGCGGCTCATGCTCGAGCTCGCCTGGGAGGCACTGGAGGACGCCAGGATCCTCCCGTCCGACCTTGCCGACAGCCGGACCGGTGTCTTCGTCGGCGTCATCGCCGACGACTACGCCGCCCTCACGCACCAGCACGGGGCCGAAGGCATCACCCGCCACACCCTGACCGGTCTCAACCGCGGCGTCATTGCCAACCGGATCTCCTACACCCTGGGTCTGCACGGACCGAGTGCGGCCGTGGACACCGGCCAGTCCTCCTCCCTGGTCGCCGTGCACCTGGCAGCCGAGAGCCTGCGCCGCGGCGAGTCCGCCATGGCCGTCGCCGGCGGCGTCAACCTCAACTTGGTGCCGGACAGCACCATCGGCGCGGAGCGGTTCGGCGCACTTTCACCGGACGGTCTCAGCTTCACTTTCGACGCGAGGGCGAACGGATACGTACGCGGTGAGGGCGGCGCGTTCGTGGTGCTCAAGCCGCTGCACGCCGCCCTGGCGGACGGCGACCCGGTCTACTGCGTGCTGCACGGCAGCGCGATGAACAACGACGGGACGACCGAGGGTCTCACCGTCCCCAGTCCGGCCGGCCAGCAGGACGTCCTGCAGCAGGCGTACGAGCGCGCCCAGGTGTCCGCGGAGCAGGTGCAGTACGTCGAACTGCACGGCACGGGTACCAAGGTGGGCGACCCGATCGAAGCGTCGGCCCTGGGCGCGGTACTCGGTGACGGCCGCGCGGACGGAGCCGAGCTGCGGGTCGGATCGGTGAAGACCAACGTCGGACACCTCGAGGGTGCCGCCGGCATCGTGGGCCTGCTGAAGGCGGCGCTCTGCATACGCCACCGCGAGCTCGTGCCGAGCCTGAACTTCGAAACCCCCAACCCGGACATTGCGTTCGACGAGTGGAAGCTCGCCGTACAGCGGGGCGTCGAGCCGTGGCCGCGGCCGGACGAGCCCCTCTACGCAGGTGTCAGCTCGTTCGGTGTGGGCGGTACCAACTGCCACGTCGTCCTTTCGGACTGGCGCACCGAGGGGGCGGCGCAGGAGGAGTTGCCCGGCGCCGGATCCGGCTCGGGTGTGGTGCCGTGGGTGGTGTCGGGCAAGTCGGCCGAGGCCGTGGCCGGTCAGGCGGGGCGGCTGGCGTCTCTCCTGGAGGGGCGTCCGGGGCTGGACGTCGCGGCGGTGGGTCGATCGCTCGCGGTGTCGCGTACTCGTTTCGATCACCGTGCGGTGGTGGTGGGGGAGACGCGCGAGGAGCTTCTGGCGGGTGTTCGGGCGTTGGCCGCGGGTGTGCCTGCGGCTGGTGTGGTGTCGGGTCGTGCGGTCCCCGGCGGTGCGGGCAAGACGGTGTTCGTCTTCCCCGGCCAGGGCTCGCAGTGGCAGGGCATGGCGCTTGAGCTCTTCGATTCCTCCCCGGTGTTCGCCGCCCGGCTGGTGGAGTGCGAGCAGGCTCTGGCGCCGTTCACGGACTGGTCGCTGCTGGACGTCCTGCGCGGTGCGGACGGTGCGCCGGACTTCGACCGGGTGGACGTGGTGCAGCCCGCGCTGTGGGCGGTGATGGTGTCCCTGGCGGCGCTGTGGCGTTCGGCGGGCGTCGAGCCGGACGCGGTGGTCGGTCACTCGCAGGGCGAGATCGCGGCCGCCGTGGTTGCCGGCGCGTTGTCGCTCGACGATGCGGCGAAGATCGTCGCGTTGCGCAGCCGGGCGATCGTGAAGCTGGCCGGTACGGGTGGGATGGTGTCGGTCGCCCTGCCGGCCGACGAGGTGCGCGAGCTCATCGCCCCCTGGGACGGCGCGATCGACATCGCCGCCCACAACGGCCCCGTGAGCACGGTCGTCTCCGGCGATCCGGAGGCCCTGGCCGACCTCGTCGCTCAAAGCGAGGCCAGGGGATACCGTGCGCGCACCATTCCGGTCGACTACGCCTCTCACTCCGCCCACGTCGACCTGCTCGAGGACGAGCTGCGGGAGCTGCTGGCCGGTGTCACGCCGCGTGCCGGTGACATCAGGTTCTTCTCCACCGTCACCGGGCAGCCGCTGAACGGTGAGGAGCTCGACGGCGGGTACTGGTTCCGCAACCTCCGCCAGACCGTCCAGCTGGAAGAGGCCACCCGTGCTCTGCTCGGTGACGGGCATCGCGTCTTCATCGAGGTCAGTGCCCACCCGGTGCTCACCTCGGCCCTCGGCGACACGGCCGACGAGACCGGCGTCGGCGGCATCGGTGTGGTCGGATCGCTGCGGCGCGACGACGGTGGCCGGGATCGTTTCCTGGCCTCGGTCGCAGCGGCGCACGTCAACGGTGTGGGGGTGGAGTGGGAGCGCTTCCTGCCGGGGTCGGGCCTGGTGGATCTGCCCACGTACGCCTTCCAGCGTCAGCCCTTCTGGCTGGACGGTTCGGCGATCGGGCCGGTCCAGGTCCGGCCCGCCGCGGCGAGGCGGAGCGGTCCGAAGCGGTCCGCGCCGCGCCGCGACGAGCTGGAGCTGGTGCGGGCGCACGTGGCAGCAGTGCTCGGCCACGGATCGGCGCGCGACGTGGACATCGAGACGACCTTCAAGGACCTGGGCTTCGACTCCCTCTCGTCCGTCGAGCTGCGGAACGCGCTGAATACGGCCACCGGGCTCTCGCTGCCCTCCAGCCTCCTCTTCGACTACCCGACCCCGGCGGTGCTGGCCGAACACCTCGGTGATCAGCTCCTCGGCCTGGATCAGGGCCACGGCCAGGATGACGACGCGTACGAGGCCACGGCCCTTGACGAGCCGATCGCCATCGTGGGCATGGCATGCCGGCTGCCGGGAGGGGTCGCCTCTCCTGAGGACCTGTGGCGTCTGGTCAGCGGCGAGGTCGATGCGGTCGACGGATTCCCGACCAACCGGGGCTGGGACCTTGATTCGCTCTTCACCCCCGATCCGGACAGCCCCGGCAAGACCTACGCCACCCAAGGCGGTTTCCTGCACGACGCGGATCGCTTCGATGCCGAGTTCTTCGGCATCAGTCCCCGCGAGGCGGCGGCCATGGAGCCCCAGCAGCGGCTGCTGCTGGAGACGGCCTGGGAGGCCTTCGAGCAGGCGGGCATCGACCCCGCCGCGCTGCGCGGCACCCGCACCGGCGTGTACGTGGGTGCGACGGCACAGGAGTACGGGCCGCGGCTGCACGAGCCGTCCGGCGGATACGACGGCTACCTGCTGACGGGCAACAGCGCCAGTGTGGCCTCCGGCCGGCTGGCCTACACCTTCGGGCTGGAGGGCCCGGCGGTGACGGTCGACACCGCCTGCTCGTCCTCGCTCGTCGCGCTCCACCTCGCCGCGCAGTCGCTGCGCCAGGGCGAATCCTCCGTGGCCGTCGCCGGCGGTGTGTCCGTGATGGCCACGCCCGGCATGTTCGTGGAGTTCTCCCGGCAGCGCGGGCTGTCGCCGGACGGGCGGTGCAAGGCGTTCTCCTCGTCGGCGGACGGTACGGGCTGGGCCGAGGGCGTGGGTCTGCTGGTGCTGGAGCGGCTGTCGGACGCCGAGCGCAACGGACACCAGGTGCTCGCGGTGATCCGCGGTTCCGCCGTGAACCAGGATGGTGCGAGCAACGGTCTGACGGCCCCGAACGGGCCTTCGCAGGAGCGGGTCATCCGCGCCGCGCTGGCCAACGCCCGCCTGTCGGCGTCCGAGGTGGACGCGGTGGAGGCGCACGGCACGGGCACCAAGCTCGGCGACCCGATCGAGGCGCAGGCGCTGCTGGCCACCTACGGCCAGGACCGCGAAGAGCCGCTCCGCCTCGGCTCGCTGAAGTCGAACATCGGTCACACGCAGGCCGCGGCGGGTGTCGCGGGCGTGATCAAGATGGTCATGGCCATGCGTAACGGCGTCCTCCCGGCGACGCTGCACGTGGGCGAGCCGACCTCGCACGTCGACTGGTCGGCCGGCGCGGTGGAGCTGCTGACGCAGGCCCGGGAGTGGCCGGAGCTCGACCGTCCGCGCCGGGCGGCCATCTCGTCCTTCGGCATCAGCGGTACCAACGCACACCTCATCGTCGAGCAGGTCACCGAGATCGAAGCTCCGGTGGAGGAACCGTCGGTGTCGGGTCCGGTGCCGTGGGTGGTGTCGGGCACGTCGCGGGCTGCTCTGTCGGCGCAGGCGGATCGGCTGGTGTCGTTCCTGGAGGAGCGGCCGGAGCTGGACGTCGTGGCCGTGGGCCGTTCGCTGGCCGTATCGCGCGCTCGTTTCGGTCACCGTGCGGTGGTCGTGGGGGAGACCCGTGAGGAACTCCTGGACGCTCTGCGGGCGCTGACCCCGGGCGAGGCGGTCCCGGCGGGTCCGGTCGCGTTCCTGTTCTCCGGACAGGGCAGTCAGCGCGTGGGCATGGGCCGTGAGTTGTACGCGGCGGAGCCGGTGTTCGCGGCCGCCTTCGACGAGGTCGTCGCGGCCTTGGATGCTCACTTGGACGGTTCGCTCGCCGCGGTGATCGAGGGTGGGCCGGAGCTGCTTCAGCGGACGGCCTTCACTCAGCCGGCGTTGTTCGCGATCGAGGTGGCCCTGTTCCGCCTGCTGTCCCACTACGGGGTGACCCCGGACTATCTGGTCGGTCATTCGGTTGGTGAGCTGGCGGCGGCCCATGTGGCGGGTGTGCTGTCTCTCGAGGACGCTGCGCGTTTGGTGTGTGCGCGGGCGCGTCTGATGGAGGGTATGGCCGAGGGTGGGGCGATGGTTGCCCTGAACGCGGGTGAAGCGCGCGTTGCCGGGTGGCTCGAGGGTCGTTCCGGTGTGGACGTGGCCGGGTTCAACAGCCCTGCCAGCACCGTGATTTCCGGTGACGAGACGGCAGTGCTCGAAGTCCTGGAGCTGGCTCGCGGGGAGGGTGTGAAGGCGACGCGGCTGAAGGTGAGCCATGCTTTCCACTCCGCGCACCTGGACGGAATGCTGGCGGAGCTCACCGAGGTCGCCCGGACCCTGACCCACTCTGCTCCCCGGATCCCGGTCGTTTCGAACGTCACCGGTGAGGTGGTCGAGAGGTTCACTGCCGAGTACTGGGCTGTTCAGGCCCGTTCGGCGGTCCGTTTCGCCGACGGCATCGCCACGCTGGCCGGCCTTGGTGTGACGGCGTTCGTGGAACTGGGTCCCGACGGGACGCTCGCGGGTCTGACGGGCGAGTGCCTGGCCGACGCCGAGGGCATCGTCGTGGTTCCGGTGCTGCGCAAGGACCGTGCCGAGAAGCGTTCCCTCCTCGCCGCCTTGGGCGCGGTGCACGCACACGGTGTGGGCGTGGACTGGGAGGGGTTCCTGCCGGGTTCCGGTGTGGTCGAGCTGCCGACGTACGCGTTCCAGCGTGAGCGTTTCTGGTTGGACGCGCCGCGTTCCGGTGATGCGGCGGGTCTGGGTCTGACGGCCGTGGATCACCCGTTGTTGGCTGCGGTGATCACGGAGCCCGATGGTGACGCGGTGCAGTTCTCGGCTTCGGTGTCGCTGTCCACGCATCCGTGGCTGGCTGATCACGCGATCGGCGGGACGGTCCTGGTTCCGGGGACGGTGTTCCTGGAGCTCGCGGGCACCGCGGCCGAGCAGCTGGGTTACGCCACCGTCGAGGAACTCACCCTCCAGGCACCCCTGATCCTCTCGGAGAAGACGGGCGCTCAGCTACGGCTGACCGTCGACCGGGCCGACGCGCGCGGCGATCGTCAGTTCACCGTGTACTCGCGGACCGGCGAAGAGCAGTGGACCGCCCACGCGGTCGGCCTGCTCACGTCCTCCGTCCCCTCGCCGGGCGTTTCCCTGGACCAGTGGCCCCCGGCCGACGGCACCCCCATCCCACTGGACGGCGTCTACGACCGCCTCGACGACCTGGGCTACGGCTACGGGCCGGCCTTCCACGGTCTGCGCGCCGCCTGGCGCGCCGGTGACGACCTCTTCGCCGAGGTCGCCCTGCCCGACCAGCTCCACACCGAAGCCGCGCGCTTCGGTGTCCACCCCGCCCTCCTCGACGCGGTTCTGCACCCGCTCGTACTGGAGGCCGCGGCCTCGACGCAGGACGACAGCACGATCCGTCTGCCGTTCTCGTTCTCGGGCTCGGTGCTGCACGCGGTCGGTGCCACGGTGCTGCGCGTCCGCTGGACCCGTACCGGCCAGGACGCGGCCCGTCTCGCACTCGCCGACGGCGCCGGCGCTCCGGTGGCGACGATCGAGTCGGTCGCCCTGCGGCCGATCGCCCGCGATCAGCTCGCCGTTGCCGGCCCGGCCGTGGAATCCCTGTACCGGGTGGCCTGGGAGGCCGTCCCGGCGGCCGAGCCGGTCGCCGACCAGCGGTGGGTCCGGCTGGGCGAGGCGCCGTACGCCGATCTCGCCGCGCTCCGCGCCGCGGTCGACGCCGGATCCGCCGTACCGGAGTTCGTGGTGATCGGCGAGCAGGAGCTCGTCGTCGGCACCACCGGTGACGTACTCGACCAGACCCACGCCACGGCGGCGCACGGGCTGGAGGCGGTGCAGGAATGGCTGGCCGCACCGCAGTTCGCGCAGAGCCGCCTCGTCCTCGTCGTGCCGGACGGCGCCCTGCACACGGCCCCGCTCGTGGGCCTGATCCGTACTGCGCAGACCGAACAGCCCGACCGACTGGTCCTCGCCCACGTGGACGAGAGTGGTCTGGAGCTGCTGCCCGCCGTGTTGGCCTCGGGTGAGCCTGAGGTGGCGGTGCGGGACGGCGGGCTGTTCGTGCCGCGTCTGGCGCGTGCCGAGGGTGTCGTGCCCGGTGCGGTGGAGGGTCTGGATCCCGAGGGTACGGTCCTGGTGACCGGCGCTCTGGGTACGTTGGGCCGTCTGGTGGCGCGTCGGTTGGTGACGCATCACGGTGCGCGGCACCTGCTGCTGGTGTCGCGTCGTGGCGGTGAGACGCCGGGTGCCGCCGAGCTCGTGGCGGAGCTGGCGGAGTCGGGTGCGCGGGCTCGGGTCGCGGCGTGTGACGTGTCGGATGCCGACGCGCTCGCGGGTCTGTTGGACGAGGTCGCGGTAGAGCGTCCGCTGACTGCCGTGGTGCACACGGCGGGCGTCTTGGAGGATGCGACGGTCGCGTCGCTGTCGGCCGGTCAGCTGGAGCGGGTGATGCGTCCGAAGGTGGACGCGGCCTGGAACCTCCACCACCTCACCGAATCCCTCGGCCTCTCCTCGTTCGTCATGTTCTCGTCCATCGCGGGTCTCATGGGCAACGCCGGCCAGGCCAACTACGCGGCCGCGAACACCTTCCTCGACGCCCTCGCGCACCACCGCCGCGCCCAGAACCTGCCCGCCACCTCCCTCGCGTGGAGCCTGTGGGACAGCGCCGACGGCATGGCGGGAACCCTCGCCGACGCCGACGTCGCGCGGTGGAAGCGGAGCGGAATCGTCCCGCTGACCCCGGAACTGGGTCTCGACCTGTTCGACGCGGCGCTCGCCTCGGCCGAGCCGCTGCTGGTCCCCGCCGAACTCGACCTGGGCGCCCTGCGCGCCCGGGCCCAGGAGAACGCGCTCCCCGAGCTGTTCACCGGCCTGGTCCGCGTCCGCCGCCGGCAGGCGGCCGGCGCCGCCCGCGGCGCCGACTCGTCATGGGTCCAGCGGCTGATCACGCTGGCCGCGCAGGAGCGGGCGCAGGCCGTGCTCCAGACCGTACGGGAGAACGTGGGGCTGGTTCTCGGGCACGGTGCCGACGCCGACATCGACCCGGCCAAGGCCTTCAAGGACGCCGGCTTCGACTCCCTCGCGGGTGTCGAACTGCGCAACCGGCTCAACCTGGTGACCGGTCTGCGACTGCCCACCACCCTCGTGTTCGACCACCCGTCGCCCCAGGCGGTCGCGGACTTCCTGCTGGACCGGCTCGACGCGACCGGAACGGCCGTCGTCCCGTCGGTGGTCGCCCACGCCCCGGGACTGGACGAGCCGATCGCCGTGGTCGGCATGGGTTGCCGCTACCCGGGCGGGGTCTCCTCGCCGGAGGACCTGTGGCGGCTCGTGGCGGAGGGCCGGGACGCGATCGACGCGTTCCCGTCCGACCGCGGCTGGGACGTGGAAGGCCTCTTCGACCCGGACCCCGAGAAGATCGGCAAGTCGTACACGCGCAACGGCGGATTCCTCTACGAGGCCGCGGAGTTCGACGCCGAGTTCTTCGGTCTGAGTCCGCGTGAGGCGGTTGCGACCGACCCGCAGCAGCGTGTGCTGCTGGAGGTCGCGTGGGAGGCGCTGGAGCGTGCGGGAATCGACCCCGCCTCGCTGCGCGGATCCTCGACCGGTGTCTACGCGGGCGTGATGTACAACGACTACGGATCGCGGCTGGGGAGTGCTCCGGAGGGCTTCGAGGGGCATTTGCTGACGGGCACGATCGGGAGCGTCCTGTCGGGTCGGGTGGCTTACACGTTCGGTCTCGAGGGGCCGGCGGTGACGCTGGACACGGCGTGTTCCTCGTCGCTGGTCGCGGTGCACCTGGCCGCTCAGGCGCTGCGCCAGGGCGAGTGCTCGATGGCACTCGCCGGCGGTGTCACCGTGATGTCCACGCCGACGACCTTCGTCGAGTTCTCGCGTCAGCGCGGTCTGTCGCCGGACGGGACCTGCAAGTCGTTCGCGGCTTCGGCGGACGGTACGGGCTGGGCCGAGGGCGCGGGCATGCTGGTGCTGGAGCGTCTGTCGGACGCTCAGCGGCTCGGGCACGACATCCTTGGTGTGATCCGTGGTTCCGCGGTCAACCAGGACGGTGCGAGCAACGGCCTCACCGCCCCCAACGGGCCCTCGCAGGAACGCGTCATCCGCCAGGCACTCGCCAACGCCCGCCTCGCTCCGCACGAGGTGGACGCGGTCGAGGCGCACGGCACCGGTACCCGGCTCGGTGACCCGATCGAGGCCAACGCGCTGCTGGCCACCTACGGCCAGGACCGCGAAGAGCCGCTGCGTCTGGGATCGATCAAGTCGAACATCGGGCACACGCAGGCTGCCGCGGGTGTCGCGGGCATCATCAAGATGCTGATGGCGATGCGTAACGGGGAGCTTCCGGCGACGCTGCACGTGGACGAGCCGACGCCGCACGTCGACTGGTCGACGGGTGCGGTGGAGCTGGTCACCGAGCGTCGGGCGTGGCCGGAGGTGGCGCGTCCGCGTCGCGCGGCCGTGTCCTCGTTCGGTATCAGTGGCACGAACGCGCACGTGGTCCTGGAGCAGGGCCCGGAGCCGGTCGCGGCCGGTGAGCCGGTGGTGGCGGGGCTTCCGCTGGTGGTCTCGGCGAAGAGCGAGGCGGCCCTGGCGGCGCGTGCCGGCCAGGTGCGCGAACTGCTGGCCTCGGAGGTCGTCGATCCGGCGCGGGTGGCTTCGGCCCTCGCGACCCGGGTCCCGCACCTCCCCTTCCGGGCGACGGTCTCGGGCGCCGGCCGGGACGAGCTGCTGGCGGGCCTTGACGCGCTGGCCTCGGGTGGGTCCGCGTCGAACCTGGTGCAGGGTGCGGTCACGGGCTCGGGCAAGACCGTGTTCGTGTTCCCGGGTCAGGGTTCGCAGTGGCAGGGCATGGCGCTGGAACTCTTCGACTCCTCCCCGGTGTTCGCCGCCCGGCTGGTGGAGTGCGAGCGGGCGCTGGAGCCGTTCACGGACTGGTCGCTGCTGGACGTCCTGCGCGGTGTGGAGGGTGCACCCGCTTTCGACCGGGTGGACGTGGTGCAGCCGGCGCTGTGGGCGGTGATGGTGTCCCTGGCCGCGTTGTGGCGTTCGGTGGGTATCGAGCCGGACGCGGTGATCGGTCACTCGCAGGGTGAGATCGCGGCGGCCGCCGTGTCGGAGGCGCTGTCGCTGGACGACGCGGCGAAGGTCGTGGCGCTGCGCAGCCGGGCGATCGTGAAGCTGGCGGGTACGGGCGGGATGGTCTCGGTGGCCCTGCCGGCCGACGAGGTCCGCGAGCTCATCACCCGTTGGGACGGCGCCATCGACATCGCCGCACACAACGGCCCGCGTTCCGTGGTGGTCGCCGGCGAGGTGACCGCTCTCGAGGAGATGGTCGCCTACTGCAAGGACAACAAGATGCGCGCCAAGCGCATCCCGGTCGACTACGCCTCCCACTCCGCGCACGTCGAGAGCCTGCGGGACGAGCTTCTCGACGCCCTGTCCTCGCTCAGCCCGCGCGCCGTCAAGGTGCCCTTCCTGTCCACCGTCACCGGGCAGCCGCTGGACGGCACGGAGCTCGACGGCCCGTACTGGTTCCGCAACCTGCGCCGGACCGTCCAGCTGGAGGAGGCCACCCGGACCCTGCTCGACCAGGGCCACCGCGTCTTCATCGAGGCCAGCGCCCACCCGGTGCTGACCATCGCGCTCCAGGAGACGATCGACGACACGTCGTACGACGGCGCCGTCACCGTGCCCTCGCTCCACCGCGACGAGGGTGGACTCGACGACTTCCTCGCCTCCGCGGCGAAGGCCCACGTCTCGGGTGCCCCGCTCGACTGGGCTGCCGTGGTCGGCGGACCCGGTGCGGTCGTCGACCTGCCGACCTACCCCTTCCAGCGCCGGCGCCACTGGCTGGAGGGCCCGGCGCCGGCCGGGGACGCGGGCGGGCTCGGCATGGCCGCCGAGCGGCACCCCCTCATCGGCGCCGCGCTCTGGATGGCCGACGAGGACAAGCTGGTCCTGAGCAGCAGGATCGCCCTGAACACGCAGCCCTGGCTGGCGGACCACGCCGTGGCCGGCACCGTGCTGCTCCCCGGTACCGCCTTCGTGGACCTCGCCGTCCGGGCGGGTGACCACACGGGCCTCGAGCAGCTCGACGAGCTGACCCTCCAGGCACCGCTGGTGCTGGCCGACCGCGGCGGAGTACAGCTCCAGGTCGTGGTCGACGCTCCGGACGAGGAGGGCCGGCGCGCGCTGGCGGTCCACTCCCGCCCGGAGCCCGAGTCCGACGACGCCGCGATCCACCCGTGGACCCTGCACGCCACCGGCGTACTGGGCCACGCCGAAGGACGTGCGGGCGTACCGGCCGACTCCGCATGGCCCCCGGCCGGCGCCGAGCCGGTCGACCTGACGGCGGCGTACGACACGCTCGCCGAGCGGGGCTTCCAGTACGGACCCGCCTTCCAGGGCCTGCGGGCGCTGTGGCGCGCCGGCCAGGAGATGTTCGCCGAGGTCGCGCTCCCGAAGGACGTCCCCCCGGGCGAGTTCGGGATCCACCCGGCCCTCCTCGACGCAGCCCTGCACCCGCTGGCGCTCGCGCAGGACGGACGCCTGGTGCTGCCGTTCGCCTGGACCGGCGTTCGGCTGCACGCGGTGAACGCCGACGTGCTGCGCGTACGGATCACCCCGGAAGGCTCGGGTGCCGCCCTGTCCCTCGCCGACGCGAGCGGTGCGCCGATCGCGTCGGTGAAGGCCCTCAGCCTGCGGGCCGTGGACCCCGCGCAGCTGGCCGGCTCCGGCGCCCCCCGCCAGCCGCTGCTCCAGGTGGAGTGGACGACCGCCCCGGAGGCGGCCCCGGCCGCCGGATGGGCCGTCCTCGACGAGTCCGGCCGCGGCCTGCCCGCCCCTCTGGGCACCTTCTCGGACCTCGCCGGCATGGCCGGGACCCCGCCGCTCGTCGTGGTCCCCTTCCCCGGCGAGGACGGCCCCGGCGCCGTGGCACACCGCGCCCTGCGGCTGGCCCAGGAGTGGCTCGCCGAGGAGCGGTTCGCCGACTCGCGCCTGGTCTTCGTGACCTGTGACGCGACCACCGCCCGCACGGAGGCCGGACTCGGCTCGGCTCCCGTCTGGGGGCTGGTGCGCACCGCCATGGCCGAGAACCCCGACCGGTTCGGCCTGCTGGACCTGACGGACTGGGACCTCTCCGAGGCCGAGCTCGGCCGTGCGCTGGCCGTACCGGACGCGCAGGTGAGCCTGCGGGACGGGGCACTGCTCGTACCGCGGCTGGTCAAGTCGCCGACGACGGACGCCACCGTGCCCGCCCTGAACCCCGAGGGCACCGTGCTCATCACGGGCGCCGGCGGCACCCTGGGCCGGCTGTTCGCCCGCCACCTCGTCGCCGAACACGGCGTACGGCACCTGCTGCTGGCCAGCCGCCGCGGCCGGGGAGCGGCGGGCATGCCGGAGCTGGAGGCCGAACTCACGGCCCACGGAGCCGACGTGTCCGTGGTCGCCTGTGACACGGCCGAGCGCATCGCGGTCGCCGCGATGCTGGACGCGATCCCCTCGGAGCACCCGCTCACCGCGGTCCTGCACACGGCCGGCGTCCTCGACGACGGCACGCTGCACGCCCTCACGGCCGAGCAGCTCGACACCGTACTGCGCCCCAAGGTCGATGCCGCCCGGCACCTGCACGAGCTGACGGCCGGCCTGGAACTGGACGCGTTCGTCCTGTTCTCCTCGCTGGCCGGCACGCTCGGCACCGCGGGACAGGCCAACTACGCCGCGGCCAACACCTATCTGGACGCCCTCGCGCACCACCGCCAGGCCCTGGGCCTGCCCGGTACGTCGCTGGCCTGGGGCCTGTGGGCCGAGGGCAGCGGGATGACCGGTCACCTCACCGACGCCGACCTCGCCCGCATGTCCCGGGGCGGCATCGCCCCCATCGGCAGCGAGCAGGGGCTGGCGCTGTTCGACGCGGCCCTCGCGACCCGTCGGCCGGTGCTCGTTCCGGCGCTGCTGGACCACACCGGACTGCGGGCGCAGAGCGAGGACGGCACGCTGCCCGCGCTCTTCCACGGCCTGGTGCGCCCGGCGCGGCGCGCCGCCGTCGGCGAGGGGGCGGGCGGGAACTCCCTCCAGGAACGCCTGGCGCCGCTGGCCCTCCAGGACCAGGAGCGCGCGCTGCTGGAACTGGTCCGCGGCGTGGTGGCCTCCGTACTGGGCCACACCGACGCCGACCAGGTCGCGCCCGACCGGTCCTTCAACGACCTGGGCTTCGACTCGCTCAAGTCAGTGGAACTGCGCAACCGGCTGAACGCGGCCGCAGGCCTGAAGCTGCCCGCGACGCTGGTGTTCGACCACCCGAGCACGGTCGAGCTGGCCGGCTTCCTGCGGACCGAACTGCTCGGCTCGGCCGCCGCGGCGGCCGTGGCCGAACCGCTCGTCGGCGCCTCCGACGAGCCGATCGCGATCGTCGCGATGGCCTGCCGCTACCCGGGCGAGGTCAGCTCCCCGGAGGAGCTGTGGGCACTGCTGTCCGACGAGCGGGACGCCATCGGCCCGTTCCCGGACGACCGCGGCTGGGACCTGGACGGCCTGTACGACACGGACCCCGACCACGTGGGCACCTCGTACACCCGGCACGGCGGATTCCTCTACGAGGCGCCGCAGTTCGACCCCGAGCTCTTCGGGGTGAGCGCCCGGGAGGCCACCGCCATCGACCCGCAGCAGCGCCTGCTGCTGGAAATCTGCTGGGAGGCCTTCGAGCGCGCGGGCATCGACCCGACCTCTCTCAAGGGCAGCCAGACCGGTGTGTTCGCCGGTGTCATGGCCAACGACTACGCGGCACGCCTGAAGGACGCCCCCGATGCCCTGGAGGGCTACCTGTCGGTCGGCAGCACGGTCAGTGTCGCCTCCGGCCGCGTCGCCTACACCTTCGGCCTGCAGGGACCGGCGATCACCGTCGACACCGCCTGCTCCTCCTCGCTCGTCTCGGTCCACCTCGCCGCGCAGGCGCTGCGGAACGGCGAATGCGGGCTGGCCCTGGCCGGCGGTGTGACCGTGATGGCCGCGCCCACCCTGTTCGTCGAGTTCAGCCGGCAGCGCGGCCTGGCACCGGACGGCCGGTGCAAGTCCTTCTCCGCGCAGGCGGACGGGGCGGCCTGGGCCGAAGGCGCCGGAATCCTCCTGCTGGAGCGGCTCTCCGACGCCCGGCGCAACGGCCGCCGGATCCTCGGCGTGCTCCGCGGAACCGCCGTGAACCAGGACGGTGCGAGCAACGGCCTCACCGCCCCCAACGGCCCCTCCCAGGAGCGGGTGATCCGCCAAGCCCTGACCAGCGCGGGCCTGACCACCGCGGACGTCGACGCCTTGGAGGCCCACGGCACCGGCACCACCCTGGGCGACCCGATCGAGGCCCAGGCCGTACTCGCCACGTACGGGCAGGAGCGTCCGTCGCCCCTCCTGATGGGCTCCCTGAAGTCCAACATCGGACACTCCCAGGCCGCCGCCGGTGTGGCCGGCGTCATCAAGATGGTCATGGCGATGCAGCACGGGGTGCTTCCCAAGAGCCTCCACATCGACGAGCCCAGCCCGCACGTGGACTGGTCCGCCGGCGAGGTGGAACTGCTCACCGAGGCGGTGCCGTGGCCCGAGGCCGGGCGGCCGCGCCGGGCAGGCGTGTCCTCCTTCGGCATCAGCGGTACCAATGCCCACGTCATCGTGGAGCAGCCGCCGACCGAGGGGACGGTCCCGCCGGCCGAGCCGATGCCGGTCGTGCCGCTGCTGCTGTCCGCGCACAACGACGCGGCCCTGCTGGCGCAGGCCGACCAGCTGGGCGCGGCCCTCGCCGACACCGGGCGGCAGGACCTGGCGCAGAGGGGCCGGACCCTGGCCGTCGGACGGGCCGGACTGCCGCACCGCGCCGTGGTGGTGGCCTCCACCGCCACCGAAGCGGTCGACGGATGCGCGGCACTGACCGTGCGGGGTACACCCGTGGACGGCCGTACGGCCTTCCTCTTCACCGGTCAGGGCAGCCAGCGACTCGGCATGGGCCGGGAGCTGTACACCGCCTACCCCGCCTACGCCGAGGCCCTGGACGCCGTATGCGAAGAGCTCGACCCATGGCTGGAAACGCCGCTGCTCGACGTCCTCTTCGGTGAGGACCCGGCGCCGCTGGACCAGACCGGCTTCACGCAGGCCGCCCTGTTCGCAACCGAGGTCGCGCTCTTCCGGCTCCTCGAAGGCTGGGGCGTACGGCCGGACTTCCTCGCGGGCCACTCCATCGGTGAGCTGGCCGCCGCACACGTCGCCGGTGTCCTCTCGCTGGCGGACGCGGCGCAGCTCGTCGCGGCCCGCGGCCGGCTGATGCAGGCACTGCCCGGCGGCGGCGCGATGCTCGCCGTGCAGGCCGAGGAGCAGGAGGTGCTGCCGCTGCTCGCCGGACGCGAGCACCTGCTGGACATCGCCGCCGTCAACGGCCCCACCTCCGTGGTGCTCTCGGGCGACGCGGAAGCCGTCGAGGCCATCGGAGCCGAACTCGCCGCCCGGGGACGCAAGACCAAGCGGCTGCGCGTCAGCCACGCCTTCCACTCCCCGCACATGGACGCGATGCTGGACGCATTCCGAACGGTCGCGAAGGGGCTCACGTTCGCCGCGCCCACCATCCCGATCGTCTCCACCCTGACCGGGCAGCCGGTCGGCGCCGAGGAACTGACCACGCCCGAGTACTGGGTCCGGCACGTCCGCCGGCCCGTGCGCTTCCTGGACGCGGCACGCGCCCTGGAGGCCGAAGGCGTACGGACCTTCCTGGAGCTCGGCCCGGACGGCGTGCTCAGCGCGATGGGGCAGGACTTCCTCGACGCGGGATCGCTCCTGGTCCCGGTGCTGCGCGGCGGGCGCCCCGAGCCGCACACCGCCGTCACCGCCCTGGCCCACGCCCACGTACGGGGCGTGCCGGTGGACTGGCGCGCACTGTTCGGCGAGAACGCCGGACCGGCCGCGCACCTGCCGACCTACCCCTTCCAGCGCCGGCGCTACTGGCTCACGGAGGGGCCCGGCGGCGGCGACGTCACCTCGGCCGGACTCGACTCCGCACGGCACCCGCTGCTCGGGGCCGCGGTTGCGCTCGCCGACTCCGACGGTGTCCTGTTCACCGGCCGGATCTCGGCCCGCAGCCACCCCTGGTTCGCCGACCATGCCGTCGCCGGCACCCTGCTGGTGCCGGGCACGGCCCTGGTGGAGCTCGCGCTCCACGCGGGCGCCGCACTCGGCTGCGAGCGGCTGGAGGAACTCGCCCTCCAGGCACCCCTGGTCCTTCCCGACGAGGGTGCGCTCCAGCTCCAGATCACCGTCGGCGACCCCGACGCAGACGGTCGCAGGCCCGTCGCCGTCCACTCGCGCGGGGACCAGGAAGGCGACGTCTGGAACCGGCACGCCACCGGAACCGTGGTGGCCGCCGTTCCCGGGGGCCCTGAACCCGACCTCGCGTCCTGGCCCCCGGCCGGCGCCGAACCCCGGCCGGTCGAGGACCTGTACGACCGCCTCGCCGACCAGGGCTACGGCTACGGCCCCGCCTTCCAGGGCCTCCAGGCGGCATGGCGCTCGGGCGAGGACCTCTACGCCGAGGTACGGCTGTCCGTCGACCCTGAGGGATTCGCCCTGCACCCGGCACTGTTCGACGCCGCGCTGCACGCACTGCTCCTGGAGGAGTCGGCCGAACTGCGGCTGCCCTTCTCCTTCGGCGGCGTCCAGCTGACCGGGTCCCGGGCCGACACCCTGCGGGTCAAGCTGTCGGCCGGCCCGGACGGAACCGTCGCGGTCGCCGTCGCCGACGAGACGGGCGCGCCGGTCGCCACCGTCGCATCGCTCGCCCTGCGGGCCCTGCCGGCGGGGACCGCGCTGACCCGCCCCTCCGACCAGCACGTGTACGCGGTGGAGCGGGCCGGTGTGGAACTCCCCGCCGGTGGCGACCCGACCGTCGTGGTCCTCGGCGAGGCCGACCTCGGCTGGGCCGACCTCGGCTGGGCCGCCGAGCACCACGCCGACCTCGCCGACCTGGCCGCCCGGGCGGCGGACGGCACGGCCGCACCCGACGTGGTCGTCCTTCCGGTACGCCCGGCCACTCCTCAGGAGACCGGCCGGGTCACGGAGGAGGTGCTGGCGGTACTGCGGCAGTGGCTCGCCACCGCCACGCCGGCCGGAGCGCGGCTCGCCGTGGTCAGCACCGGGGAACTGGCGCACAGCGCACTCTCCGGGCTGATGCGGACCGCCGAGTCGGAACACCCGGGACGTTTCCAGCACGTGATCACGGACGGCCTGCCGGCCGGCCGCGAGCTGCTGGCCGCGGCCCTGGCCGACCCCCGACCGCAGCTCGAACTGCACGGGGGACAGGCCTACGTGACCCGGCTCGCCAAGGTCCCGTACCCGGTCCGGACCCCGGAGGTCGACGACGCGTTCGACCCGGAGCGTACGGTGCTGATCACCGGTGGCACGGGCGCACTCGGAGCCCAGGTCGCCCGGCACCTGGTGACCGGCCGCGGCGCCCGTCGCCTGCTGCTCACCAGCCGGCGGGGCGGGGCGCAGGACCTGGTCGCCGAACTGACGGCGCTCGGCGCGGACGTACGGGTTGCGGCATGCGACGCGGCCGACCGCGACGCGCTGGCCGGGCTGCTCGCCTCGATCCCGGACGAGCACCCGCTCACCGCGGTCGTGCACGCGGCCGGGGTCGTCGAGGACGCCACGCTGGAGGCCACGAGCCCGGAGAGCCTCTCCCGGGTCCTGCGGCCGAAGGTGGAAGCCGCCTGGAACCTGCACGAGCTGACCGCCGGACTGGAGCTGACGGACTTCGTCCTCTTCTCTTCCGTCGCCGGCCTCGTGGGCAACGCCGGACAGGCCGGCTACGCCGCCGGCAACACCTTCCTGGACGCGCTCGCCGAACACCGGCGCGCCGAGGGCCTGCCCGCCGTGTCCCTCGCCTGGGGCATGTGGCAGGACGGCATGGCGAGCGACCTCGACCGTGCCGACCGGGCCAGGCTCGCACGCAACGGGATCCTGCCGATGCCGACCGGCCGGGCACTCGCGGCCCTCGACACGGCCCTGGCCGGGGCCAAGGCGCCACAGGCCGACGGCGGGGCCGGGACCCGACCGGTGCTCGCACCGGTGGCACTCGACCTCGCGGTACTGCGGAGCCTCGGGGAGGCATTGCCCGAGCTGTACCGGGGGTTGGTGCGCACCGAGCGCCGAGCCGGCCGGCGCACCTCCGCTCCGGCGGAGATCCCGCTGGCGCAGCGGCTCACCGGCCTGAGCGAGGCGCAGCAGCAGCAGCTGCTGCTCGACTTCGTCAGGGAACAGGTCGGCATCGTCCTGGCCCACCCGGCCCCGCGGACGATCGACGTCCAGCGCGGACTGCAGGACCTGGGCTTCGACTCGCTCACCGCGGTCGAATTCCGCAACAGGTTGAACAGCGCCAGCGGGCTGCGGTTGCGCAGCACGCTCATCTTCGACCACCCGACCACGCAAGCCGTCGCCGAACACCTGCGGGGCGAGCTGGTCGGCGAAGTGGCAGACCCGGTCCAGACGGCCCTGGACGCACTCGAGACCGCCCTCTGGGCCTCCGGCGCGTCGGACAGCGACGGACCCGCAGGAAGGTACACCGCGCGGCTGCGCGGCCTGCTCCGGGCGATGGACGGCGGCCCCGACGGCGCCGACCTCGACCTGGTGACCGACGACGAACTCTTCGCAGCACTTGACAACGAACTCGGCAGGTAGACATGAACAACGAGCAGAAACTTCGCGACTACCTCAAGCGGGCAACGGTCGACCTGCGGGAGAGCCGTCAGCGTGTGCAGGATCTGGAGGAGCGCGCGCACGAGCCGATCGCGATCGTGGGCATGGCGTGCCGGCTCCCGGGCGGTATCGCCTCCCCGGACGACCTGTGGGAGCTGCTGAGCGCCGAACGTGACGCGGTCGGTCCCTTCCCGGAGGGCCGCGGCTGGGACCTGGAGAACCTGTACCACCCGGACCCCGACCACCTCGGGACCTCGTACGCCCGCGAAGGCGGCTTCCTGTACGAGGCGGACCGGTTCGACGCCGAGTTCTTCGGCATCAGTCCCCGCGAGGCGGCGGCCATGGATCCCCAGCAGCGGTTGCTGCTGGAGACGGGCTGGGAGGCCTTCGAACACGCGGGCATCGCCCCGACCGCGCTGAGGGGCACCCGTACCGGGGTGTACATGGGCGTCATGTACGACGACTACGGCTCCCGGATCCCCCAGGCGCCCGAGGACTTCGAGGGCTACCTGCTGACCGGAAGCGCGGGCAGCGTCGCGTCGGGTCGTCTGTCCTACACCTTCGGCTTGGAGGGGCCGGCGGTGACGGTCGACACCGCGTGTTCCTCCTCGCTCGTCGCGCTCCACCTCGCCGCGCAGTCGCTGCGCCAGGGTGAGTGCTCGATGGCGCTTGCCGGCGGTGTGACGGTGATGGCGACGCCGGGCACGTACGTGGAGTTCTCCCGGCAGCGCGGTCTGTCGCCGGACGGGCGGTGCAAGGCGTTCTCGTCGTCGGCGGACGGCACGGGCTGGGCCGAGGGCGTGGGCGTGCTGGTGCTGGAGCGGCTGTCGGACGCCGAGCGCAACGGGCACCGGGTGCTGGCGGTGATCCGCGGTTCCGCGGTGAACCAGGACGGTGCGAGCAGCCAGCTGACCGCGCCGAACGGGCCCTCGCAGGAGCGGGTCATCCGGGCCGCGCTGGCCAACGCGCGGCTGTCGGCGTCCGAGGTGGACGCCGTGGAGGCGCACGGTACGGGTACGCGGCTGGGTGACCCGATCGAGGCGCAGGCGTTGCTGTCCGCTTACGGCCGGGCCCGCGGGGACGACAACCCGTTGTGGCTGGGTTCCCTCAAGTCGAACATCGGTCACACGCAGGCCGCGGCGGGTGTCGCGGGCGTCATCAAGATGGTCATGGCGATGCGCGAGGGGGTCATGCCCTCGACCCTGCACGTGGACGAGCCGACCCCCGAGGTCGACTGGTCGGCGGGCACGGTGAAGCTGCTGACGCAGGCTCAGCAGTGGCCGGAGCGCGATCGTCCGCGCCGTACGGGGGTGTCCTCCTTCGGGATCAGCGGGACCAACGCCCACGTGATCCTCGAAGAGGCGCCACGCGAGCCTGCTGCCGATCCGGTGACGGGACCGGATGCCGTCGTACGACGGTCCGAGTCGGGCCGACCGGCGCTTGCGGCGCCGTGGCTGCTCTCGGCCAAGTCGGAGACAGCGCTGCAGGCACAGGCGAGCCGGCTGCTGACCTGGATCGCCGGCCACCCCGAGGCGGATGACGCCGACGTCGCTGCCGTCCTGACCGCTGGGCGCGCCCAGCTGGGTCGGCGCGGCGCGGTGCTCGGATCCGACCGGGCCGGACTGCTCGCCGGCCTCACGGCCCTGGCCGCGGGTTCGGCGTCCCCGCACGTCGTGTCGGGTGTCGCCACCACCGGCGAGACGGCCTTCCTGTTCACCGGTCAGGGCGCGCAGCGCCTCGGCATGGGCGCAGGGCTGGCCGCCGCGTTCCCCGTGTTCGCCGCTGCCCTCGACGAGGTGTGCGCGCAATTCGACGCCCTGCTGGGGGTGTCGCTGCGCGAGGTCATGTTCGGCGGGACCGGTGGTGCCGGGGACAGCGCCGCCGACACCGAGCGCAAGGCCCTGCTCGACCGGACGGAATACACGCAGCCGGCGCTGTTCGCGTTCGAGGTGGCGCTGTACCGCCTCCTGGAGTCGTTCGGCGTGACCCCGGACGTGGTGGTCGGGCATTCGATCGGTGAGCTGGCCGCGGCCTACGTGGCCGAGGTGTGGTCCCTGGCCGACGCGTGCCGGCTCGTTGCCGCCCGCGGTCGACTGATGGGCGCGCTGCCGACCGGGGGAGCGATGCTCGCCGCCGCGGTGTCGCAAGAGCGGGCGCTGGAACTGCTCGAGTCCGGGGCGGTCTCGTTGGCGGCCGTGAACGCGCCCGCGGCGACGGTGTTCTCGGGCGAGACGGCGGCGATCGTCGCACTGGAGGACCAGCTGGCGGACGAGGGCGTGAAGACGACCCGGCTGACGGTCAGCCACGCCTTCCACTCGGCGTTGATGGAGCCGATGCTCGCCGAGTACGAGCAGGTCGCCCGATCGGTGGAGTACCGGGCGCCCCGCATGGGCGTGTGCTCCACGGTGTCCGGAGAGCCGGCCGGTCCCGAACTGCTGACGCCGCAGTACTGGGTGCGGCAGGTGCGCGAGGCCGTGCGGTTCGCCCCGGCGGTGCAGTCACTCGTCGACGCGGGCGTGCGCCGGTTCGTCGAGGTGGGTCCGGACGCGGTGCTGGCGGCGATGACCCGCCAGACACTGACCGACGAAGTGGCGTCCCGCTCGCTGGTCGCGGCGGGGGCCCGCCGCGGTGTCGACGAGGTCGGCCAGTTCCTGCGGCTGCTCGCCGCCGCCCACTGCTCGGGCCTGACCGTCGACTGGGCGCTGCTGTCACCGGGAAGGCCGGTCACCCACCTCGACCTGCCCGTCTACGCCTTCCAGCAGCGCCGCTACTGGGTGCAGCCCGACGACGGCGCGCTCGGTGACGTGGGCCGCGCCGGTCTCTCCACGCTCGACCATCCGATGCTGCGCGTCGCCGCGCAGCTCGCCGGTCGCGACGAGTGGCTGTTCAGCGGCAGGCTCTCCACCACCGACCAGCCGTGGATCGCCGACCACACGGCCTTCGGAGCGGTGCTCCTGCCCGGCACCGGGTTCGTGGATCTCGCGCTGGCGGCGGGTCGCCGCCTGGAACTGCCGGTCGTGGACGAACTCGTCCTGGCGACGCCGCTGCTGTTCGACGGTGACGCTGCCGTGGACGTGCAGCTCTCGGTGACCGAGCCCGACCACACCGGCCGTCGACGCCTGTCGATCCACTCGCGTGCCGTCACCGGCACCGAGCGGTCCCACCCCGGCGAGCCGGACTGGACGCTGCACGCCACCGGCACCCTCGCCCCCGACGACGGCGTGGCGCCGGCCTGGACCGACCCCGACTGGCCGGCGGCCGACGGCACGCCGATCGACGGAACGCGTCTGTACGACCGGCTCGCCGACCTGGGATTCGGCTACGGCCCGAGCTTCCAGGACGTGCGCGCCGCCTGGACCAGTGGTGACGACGTGTTCGCCGAGGTGGCCCTGGACGAGGCGACAGCGGGCCGGGCGGCGGGCTTCGGGGTGCATCCGGCGCTCCTGGACGCGACCTTCCACGCTGCCATCGACGTGCTCGCCGACGACCTCCCCGACGGCAGGCTGCCGCTTCCGTTCTCCTTCAACGGCGTCCGTGTGTTCCGGCACGGCGCCACCGCGGTCCGCGCCCGCATCATCCGTTCGGGTTCCGAGAAGGTACGCATCGACGCCTGCGACGCCACCGGCGCCGCGGTGCTGTCGATCGACGCCGTGCTCGCCCGCCCCGCGGACGCGACCGCTCTCGCCGGTACCCGCAGCCCCCTCTACGCCGTCGACTGGGCGCCGGTGACGGCGCCAGCGGTGCCGGACCGGCAGCTGGTCGCACTGGGCCGACCCGTCGCGGGCTGCGCCGAGACGTTCGAGGACGTCGCGGCGTTCGCGACAGGGGGCCACACCGGTGCGGCTGTCGTCTGGTCGCCCGCAACGGCGCCGGCGGACGGCGACGACGTCCCCGCGACGATCCGCACCGCCGTGCACGACGCCCTCGCGGTGCTGCGCGACTGGCTCACCGAGCCGGCCTGCGCCGACTCGACGCTGATCGTGCTGACCCGCAAGGGAGCGGGTCTGCCCGGAGAGACGCCGGACCCCGCGGCAGCGGCCGTCCGCGGCCTGGTACGCAGTGCGCAGTCGGAATACCCGGGGCGCATCGTGCAGGTCGACCTCGACGACAACGACCTCGCGGACCTGCACCGGCGGATCGCCGCCGCGGTCGCCACGGACGAACCACAGCTCGCGCTCCGCGGCGGCGCCACGCTGGCACCGCGGCTGATGCGTGCGACCCCCCTCGAACCGGCCGCCGGGCACTTCGGCGACGGCACGGTCCTGATCACCGGCGGCGCAGGCGGCCTGGGCGCCGTCACCGCCCGCCACCTGGTCACCCGGCACGGGGTGCGCAGCCTGTTGCTCGTCTCGCGCCGCGGCCTCGCCGCGCCGGGTGTCGAGGAGCTGGTCACCGAGCTGACCGGGCTGGGCGCCGACGTACGGGTTGCCGCGTGCGACGTCAGCGATCGCGCCGCGGTCGCGGCGCTGCTGGAATCCGTACCGGCGCACGCACCGGTCACCGCCGTCGTGCACACCGCGGGCGTGGCCGACGACGGCACCATCGAAACCCTGACCGCCGAGCAGGTGGACCGGGTGCTCGCCCCGAAGGCCGATGCCGCCTGGCACCTGCACGACCTCACCCGCGGCATGGACCTGTCGGCGTTCGTGCTGTTCTCCTCCGCCGGGCCGCTGCTCGGTGGGCAGGGCCAGGGCAACTACGCGGCCGCGAACGCGGCGCTGGACGCGCTCGCCCAGGCGCGCCGCAGCGCCGGTCTGCCCGCGCACTCGCTGGCCTGGGGGCTGTGGAAGCGCGGCATGGCCGAGGTGCTGAACGACCCGGGCGCCGAACATCTGGTGCGTCAGATCCGCACGCGTCTCGGTCTGTCCCCGATCGAGCCGGACACCGGCATGCAGATGCTCGACAACGCGTTGACCACGGGCGAACCGGTGCTGATGACCGCGCTGCTCGACACACCCGCCCTCACCGCGCTGGGCCGGCTCGGCACGCTGCCCGCGCTGCTGCGCGGCCTGATTCACGTACCGACGCGCGGCCAGGTCGGCGACAGCCCGTTGCGCCGGCGGTTGCTCGAGGCCCCCGCCGATCAGTGGGAGGTGCTGATCCGCAACGAGGTCCGCGCGATCGCCGCCGCGGTCCTCGGCCACGAGTCGGCCGACGCCATCGACCCCGAGACACCGTTCACGGACCTGGGCCTCGACTCGCTCGGCGGAGTCGAGTTCCGCAACCGGGTGACCGCCGCCACGGGTGTTCAGCTCCCGTCCACGCTGGTGTTCGACTATCCGACCGCCGCCGCCGTCGCGGGCTTCCTGCGCACCCGGGTCGACGGTTCGGAGCCGACGCGACCGCGCCCCGCCCCGACCGGTGCCAGGGGCAGGGCCAGGGCCGACGAGCCGATCGCGATCGTCGGGATGAGCTGCCGCTATCCCGGCGGCGTCGAGAACCCCGACCAGCTCTGGGAACTGATCGCCGGGCGCGTCGACGCGATCACCCCGATCCCGGGCGACCGCGGCTGGGACCTCGACCGCCTGTACGACGCCGACCCCGGCAAACCCGGCAAGATCTATACCCGGGAAGGCGGATTCCTGCATGCCGCAGGTGATTTCGATGCCGCCTTCTTCGGAATCGGGCCCCGCGAGGCAGCGGCGATGGACCCGCAGCAGCGGTTGATGCTGGAGGCCTCCTGGGAAGCGCTCGAAGACGCCGGTATCGATCCGACCTCACTGCGGGGCAGCGATACCGGGATGTACGCGGGCGTCATGTACCAGGACTACGGCTACGCGGCGCGCGATGCCGCCGACGGTGCCGCGGAAGGCTACCTGGCAACCGGAGCGGCCGGCAGCGTCGTCTCCGGCCGGGTGTCCTACGCCCTCGGTCTGGAAGGACCCGCGGTGACGGTGGACACGGCATGTTCCTCCTCGCTGGTGGCCCTGCACGTGGCGGCGCAGGCCCTGCGCGCCGGGGAGACTTCGCTGGCCCTGGTCGGCGGAGTGACGGTCATGTCGACCCCGCTGCTGTTCGTGGAGTTCTCCCGGCAGCGGGCGCTGTCACCGGACGGGCGCTGCAAGCCGTTCTCGAGTGCTGCGGACGGTGTCTCGTGGGCCGAGGGCGTCGGCGTGCTCGCCCTCGAGCGGTTGTCCGACGCGCAGCGCAACGGGCGCCCGGTGCTGGCCGTGATCCGCGGCAGCGCGATCAACCAGGACGGGGCGAGCAACGGCTTGACCGCACCGAACGGTCCGTCCCAGGAGCGGGTGATCGCGCAGGCACTGGTCAACGCAGGGGTGACCGCGGCCGAGGTGGACGCGGTGGAGGCGCACGGCACCGGCACCACGCTGGGTGACCCGATCGAGGCACAGGCGCTGATCAACGCCTATGGACAGGAACGCGCCGAGCCGCTGCGGATCGGGTCGCTGAAGTCGAACATCGGGCACACGCAGGCGGCTGCCGGTGTCGGCGGAGTGATCAAGATGGTGCAGGCGCTGCGGCACGAGGTGTTGCCGCCCACCCTGCACGTTGACGCGCCGTCGCCGCACGTGGAGTGGCCGGCGGGCGCGGTACGGATCCTGACCGACGCCGAGCCGTGGCCGGTCGGGGAGCGTCCGCGCCGGGCGGGCGTGTCGTCGTTCGGGATCAGCGGGACCAACGCGCACGTGATCCTCGAAGAGGCGCCCGCGGTCGCGCCGCGGCCGGTCGATGCACCGCGCCCGGCGGCCTTGCCGCTGCTGCTGTCCGCGCGGACGCCTGCCGCGCTGCGGACCCAGGCGCGCCGTCTGCACGACGCGCTGCGCGAACGTCCGGAGCTCGACCTGACCGACGTCGCGGTGACGCTGGCGCTGCACCGCGCGCAGCTCGAGCAGCGCGCCGCCGTCGTGGGCTCGGACCGGGAGACGCTGCTGGCGGCCCTGGCGCGCCTGGCAGCCGACGAGTCGGCACCGGGCATCGCCGACGGCGCCGGTCGGACGGGCACGACGGCGTTCCTGTTCACCGGTCAGGGCGCGCAGCGGATCGGGATGGGCGCCGGGCTGTACGGGGCGTTCCCGGCTTTCGCCGCCGCGCTCGACGAGGTGTGCGCGGAATTCGATGCACACCTGGGCCGTTCGCTGCGGGACGTGATGTTCGGCGCGCAGGCCGCTGAGAGCGGCACGACTGCCGAGACCCTGCTGGACCGCACCGAGTACGCCCAGCCCGCGTTGTTCGCGTTCGAGGTGGCGATGTACCGCCTCGTCGAGTCGTTGGGCCTGACGCCGGACGTGCTGGCCGGGCATTCGATCGGCGAGCTGGCCGCGGCGCACGTGGCCGGGGTGTGGTCGTTGCCGGACGCGTGCCGGCTCGTTGCGGCCCGGGGTCGATTGATGGGGGCGCTGCCGGCAGGCGGGAGCATGCTGGCCGCCGCGGTGCCGGAGCGGCGGGCCGTCGAGCTGCTGGCGGCGGTCGATGCCGACCCGGCGGCCGGCGCGGTCTCGCTGGCCGCCGTGAACGCTCCCGACGCGGTGGTCTTCTCCGGAAACACCGAGGCGATGTCCGCGCTCGAGTCGAGGCTGGTGGCCGAGGGCGTCAAGACCAGCAGGCTGCGGGTGAGCCACGCGTTCCACTCCGCCTTGATGGATCCGATGCTGACCGAGTTCGCGGAGGTCGCCGCGGGCCTGACGTACCACGAGCCGCGCATACCCCTGTGCTCCACGGTCTCCGGCGCGTTCGCCGGCGATGCGATGGGTACGCCCGAGTACTGGGTACGGCAGGTGCGCGAGGCAGTGCGCTTCGCCCCGGCGGTGCAGTCACTGCTCGATTCGGGCGTGCGCCTGTTCGTCGAGCTGGGCCCGGACGCGGTGCTGACGACCATGACCCGCGCCGCTCTGCCGACAGACCTCGCAGAGCGCGCGTCGGTGGTCGCGGGATCCCGTCGCACGGTCGCCGAACCCGAGCAGCTGGTCGCCGCGCTGGCAGCCGCGCACGGTGCGGGCCGGCCGGTGCGGTGGGCGGACTATTTCGGAGCTCGACCGCAGGCACGGATCACGCTGCCCACCTATCCCTTCCAGCACGAACGATTCTGGCTGCTGCCCGCGGAGGCCGCTGCGCCGCTCGCCGGTGCCGACTCCGTCGAGCATCCGCTGCTGCACGCCCAGGTGCAGCTCGCCGGCAAGGACGAGTGGCTGTTCACCGGCAGGCTCTCGCTGCGCACGCACCCATGGCTCGCCGACCACGCCGTCTTCGGCACGGTCTTGATGCCGGGTACCGGATTCGTGGAACTGGCTCTGGCCGCCGGTGCCCGACTCGGCGTGCCGCGCCTGGCGGAACTGGTGCTCGAGGCGCCGCTGGTTCTCACGCCCGACGGTGCCGCGGACATCCAGCTCGCCGTGGGCGAACCCGACGCCGATGGGCACCGGACCGTGGCCGTCCACGCCCGCGCCGCCGACGCCTGGGTGCTGCACGCCCGTGGCCTGCTCACGCCCGCCGCGCCGACCGCGGCGCCGGGCTGGTCCCAGGCGTGGCCTCCGGTTGCGGGCGATCCGGTCGACGGGCAGCAGGTGTACCGCGCACTCGGCGACCTCGGCTTCGGGTACGGCCCCGTGTTCCAGGGGGTTCGCGCCGCGTGGTCACGCGGGGAGGAAGTGTTCGCCGACCTGGCGCTCGACACCGACACCGCAGCGCGCGCCACCGCCTTCGGACTGCACCCGGCACTGCTGGACGCGGTGTTCCACGCGGCTGTCGACCCTCTCGCCGAGGGCGGGCCCGACGGCCCGGTGCCACTGCCCTTCGCCTTCGACGGCGTCCAGCTGGCACGGTCCGGCGCGGGTGCCTTGCGCGTCCGCATCGCCCGCACCGCACCGCACACCCTGTGCGTGGAGGCGGTCGACGCGACCGGCGCCCTCGTGCTGAGCATGGAGTCGGTGCGGGTCCGCCCGGTCGAGCAGCAGGTGCTGGCCCGGCTGCGCGGCGCGGCACCGCTGTTCGACCTCGAGTGGGTCGCCGTGCCCGCCGCCTCCCAGGCGGACGCCGGACGCGTCGTCGTGCTCGGCGACCCGGCGACCGTCGAGGCCCCCGAGCCCCCGACACGCTGTGCCGATCTCGCGGAACTCGCTGCGCTGCAGGATGTTCCCGACACGGTGGTGTGGTCGGCGCCCCGCGCAACCGGTGCCGGCGCGGCGGACGTACACGCCGGCGTGCTGACGACGCTCGCACTGTTGCAGGACTGGACGGGCGCCGAGCACCCCGGACGGCTCGCGATCGTGACGCGCACGGCCGCCGGACTGCCCGGCGAGGAACCCGACCTGGTCGGAGCCGCCGTGGCGGGCCTGGTGCGCAGCGCACAGTCCGAGCACCCGGGCCGGTTCCTGCTCGTCGACCACGACCGCGACGCCCTGCCGATCGAGTCGCTCGCCGATGCCCTGGCCCAGGACGAACCGCACGTGGCCGTTCGAGAGGGTCGGCTCCTGGCACCGCGACTGCAGCCGCTGCCCGCCACCGAACCGGGCCTGCCCCCGTCGTTCGACCACGGCACGGTGCTCATCACCGGCGGCACCGGCGGCATCGGCGCGATCGTCGCCCGGCACCTGGTCGCAGCGCACGGCGCACGACGACTGCTGCTGACGTCGCGGCGCGGCGGCGCCGCGGACGGCGCCGCCGAACTGGTCGCCGAGCTGACCGACCTCGGCGCCCGCGTACGGGTCGTGGCATGCGACGTCACCGAACGCACCGCGGTCCAGGCCCTGCTGGCCGACATCGACACCGACGCCCCGCTGACCGCCGTCATCCATGCGGCGGGCGTTCTGGACGACGGCACGATCGACACCCTCACCCCCGCGCAGACGACACGGGTGCTGGCACCGAAGGTCGATGCGGCTCTGCACCTGCACGAGCTGACCCGCGACCTGGATCTGTCGGCGTTCGTGCTGTTCTCGTCCGCGGCGCCGTTGCTCGGCGGACAAGGACAGGGCAACTACGCCGCCGCGAACAGCGCGCTGGACGCACTGGCACGCGTGCGGCGCAGCGCGGGCCTGCCCGCGCACTCGCTGGCCTGGGGACTGTGGACCGTCGGCATGGCAGGGATACTCGGCGGGGACGGCGCCGAGCAGTACGCCCGCCAGATCCGGGCCAGGCTGGGCCTGGTCCCGATCGACCCGGAGTCCGGGATGGCGCTGTTCGACAACGCACTCGCGACCGATCGGGCGACACCGATGACGGCACTGCTGGACACGGTGGCGCTCACCGGCCTGGCGCGCGGCGGCACACTGCCCGCGGTTCTGCGCGGCATGGTCCGGGTTCCCCAGGCCGCAGCGAGCACCGGTGTCAGCCTGGCGCGGCAACTGGCGGGCCTGCCCGACGCCGACCGCGACGGTGTGGTCCTGCGAGAGGTGCGCAACGTCGCCTCGGCGGTCCTCGGCCACCTGTCCGGCGACGCGATCGACCCGTACGCGCCGTTCACCGAGCTCGGTTTCGACTCCCTCGGTGCCGTCGAATTCCGCAACCGGCTGGCACAGCTGACCGGGCTGGCGTTGCCGTCGACGCTGATCTTCGACCACCCGACCGCCGCCGATGTGGCGAAGCTGGTGCGATCGCTGATCGAGGAGTCCGGAACCGGCGTGGTCGAGCAGGCACCGGCCGGTGTGCGCGGCACGATCACCGACCTGGTGTCGGCGGCGCACCGCCGCGGTGATCTGGCGGGGGCGATGCCCCTGCTGACGGCGAGCTCGGCCCTGATGACCACGTACTGCGCCGGCGAGGCCGCCGCACGGCGTCCGGCTGCTTCGCAGCTCCTGGCCCGCGGCGCCGCGGCACCGGCCCTGATCTGCATCCCCTCGTTCCTGGCGGGATCGGGACCGCACCAGTTCGCCCGCCTGGCTCGCGAACTGGGCGGCGAGCGGCAGGTCAGTGCGTTGCGGCTGCCCGGTATGCGCGCGGGCGACGACCTGCCGGCGACATGGGCAGCGGCGATCGACAGCCTCGCCGCCTCCGTCGCATCGGAACTCGAGCGAGGCCCGGTGGCGCTCATCGGCTACTCGGCCGGTGGTGCGCTCGCCCATGCGGTCGCCCGGCGGCTCGAGGACGGCGGCGGCGAGCTCGCGGGCGTCGCGATGATCGACACCTACTCCCCGGAAGACCACGAACTCAACCGCCTCGTGCTCACCGACGCGCTGGGGCAAATCCTGTCCCGGGACAACGCACTGACCCCCGTCGACGACCACGGCCTCGTCTCCATGGGCGGCTACGTGCGGATCTATCCCGAGCGCGAGGCCAAGTCGATCGCCGCGCCGACGCTGAACCTGCGGGCCACCGTGACGCTGAGCAGCTTCGGGGACGTCGACCCCGTCCCCGACTGGCAACACCGTGGACCGGCCCAGTACGTCGAGGGAGATCACTTCTCGATCATCGAGGAACAGGTCGCACAGACCGCCGCGCACCTGCGGCGCTGGCTCGATTCGCTCAGCGGCCACTGATGTCCGAACCGTCAGATCCGAGGAACGAGGAAACATGACAACCCTGGAAAAGTGCGGCGTGCGAGCCTAGAGCCTTCCTGGAGAATCGGTCGATTCCCCGTAGGCATGCCCCTGGAGAATCGGTCGATTCTCCAGGGGCGCGCCCTGGAGAATCGGTCGAGTTCTCCCGGCGCATCCGGTGCCCGGGTGGAGAAGCCGATCGCGTTCCGCTCCTTCGGCGGTGTCCCGCGGCGCCGGTCCCGTACGCACAAAGGTGCTGGACAAACCACGTGAACCCGACATCCCTGCCCGAGACGCCCACGGGCGATGCGACGCGACGGCCCCGGAGACATGAAATCCGCTCGGTCGCAACCATCCGGAAGTGAAATTCTTCGACTCGCAAATCCGTCAGAGGCATAAACCTGCGTGGTGCGCAAATCCAGCAAGGGCATACAGTCCGCTCGGTCGCAACGGTTTTGGCGGGAAAATCCAAACTTGACAGCGTTGTCCAGGTTGCCTATATTCCCATCGGCCAAGTCTCCGCCCACCGATATCCGAAGGTGTTCATGACCGTGCCTCCCGCATTGCCGAAATCCAGGCAGCAGTTAATTCTTTCCATTCTCATGCTGTGTTCACTGCTGATCTGGATAGAAAACACCGTCCTGAGTACCACGCTGGAGACCCTTGCGGATCCGGTCCGTGGACTGGGGGCCGATCCCGGTCAGCTGCAATGGGCGACCGGTGCGTACACCCTGGCCTTCGCCACGTTGATGTTCACCGCGGGCGCACTGGGCGATCGGTTCGGCCACAGGACCGTTTTCTCCAGTGGGCTGGTGATCTTCGCCGCGTCCTCGCTGTGGGCGGCGTACGCAGGCGATGCGGCCCAGCTGATCGCAGCTCGCGTTGCGATGGGTGTGGGCAGCGCGCTGATCACGCCCGCCATGATGGCCATCCTCATGTGGACCTTCACCGGCCCCTCGCGGGCTGCCGCGATCGGCATCTTCTCGACGTCGGCCGGTGTCGGAATGGCTGCCGGCCCGGTGCTGGCGGGTTTCCTGCTCGATCATTTCTGGTGGGGCTCGGTCTTTCTGATCAATGTTCCGGTCGCGGCCTTGGCCTTTGTCGGGCTTGCCGTGCTGGTTCCGAATTTCCGCAGCCCCACACGGCGACCGCTGGACCCCGCTGGAATGCTGCTGTCGATCAGTGGGCTCGTGGCGTTGGCCTACGGGCTGATCCGGGCGGGGCAGGTGGCGTCGTGGAGTCGTGCCGACGTCTGGGTGCCGATCGTCGTCGGTCTGGTTCTGCTGGCCGTTTTCGTACTCGTCGAACTGCGCATCAGGGTGCCCAGCTTTGATCCGCGGCTGTTCGCGCAACGCGCTTTCGGTGGCGGCAACGTGGCGCTCGGACTGCTGCTCTTCGGGGTGGCCGCCATCACCTTCTACAACGCGTTCTACCTGCAAGGCGCGCTCGGGTTCTCACCGATGAAGGCGGGTCTGGCCAACATCCCGACCGCACTCGGCGCGCTCGCGGGGGCGCCCCTCGCCTCGCGCCTGGTGCGCCGTCTGCCGCTACGCCTCGTCGCCGTGCCGGCGCTCACCGTGGCTGCGCTGACCATGGGTGGGTACGCGTTCCTCGGACTCGAAACTCCACTCGCCTGGATCGAGATCCTGCTGTTGGTCCAGGGCCTCTCGGTCGGCATGGTGATCGGCCCCGTGACGGCCGCACTGATCGGCGACCTGCCGTTGGAACAGGCCGGTGCAGGGTCGGCCGTCACCAACACCGTGCGGCAAACCGGCAGTGTGATCGGAATCGCGGTGGGCGGCACGATCATGTCGATCACGTACCGACGTGCGATCGAACCTTCGCTGGAGGGTGCATCCGCTCCGGCGCAGGAGCAGGCGCGGGTCTCCGCCGAACAGGCCCGCCACGTCGCCGCCGCCCTCCACCAGCCCTCTCTTGCCCGGGCTGCCGACGATGCGTTCATCCATGCCATGCACGTCGGCGCGGGCTGGATCGCGGCCATCGCACTCCTGGGAGCAGCCGTGCTGCTGATCACCTTGCCTGCTGCCGGAAAGAAGAAGCCCCCGACACCGCAGCCGGACCACGAAGAGGCCCGCAGCGCCGAGCCTCGATCCACCGTGTGACGGGCTGTCTTTTTTGGGGGATTTGACTCGAATCGAAGGAGACGCCTGTTGTCGAAAATGAATGATCCCGCGGTGCGTGCGGTCGAATCGGAGCGGGATTATGTGTCCTCCTTGTACGAGCTGCTCACCGAGCGGATTTCCGAGGCACGAGTAGAGCGCGCGAGTGTGCTGAAGGCCCCGGCGGAAAGCGCCGGTGAGGCGTACGAGAGGGAAATCGCCGCCGAGCGCCTGTCCAAGGAGATCGGCCGACTGGAGGGCGCCGAGAAGGGGCTGGTCTTCGGGCGCATCGACTGGACGGACGGCACCGCCCTGCGCATCGGGCGGATCGGGCTGCAGACGGAGGAGGACGACCTGCCCCTCCTCGTGGACTGGCGCGCGAACGCGGCGCGGCCCTTCTACGAGGCGACACCGGTCCACCCGATGGACCTGCGGCGGCGTCGGCACCTGCGCCTGGAAGAGCGCACGGTCATCTCGGTGAGCGACGAACTGCTGGACGGGACCGCCCCGACCGACGAGGACGTCGTGGGGGACGGCCCGTTGACCGAGGCTCTGTCGGCACGGCGTACGGGCAAGATGCACGCGGCCGTCGCGACGCTGCAGACCGAGCAGGACGAGATCGTCCGCTCCACCCACCGCGGGGTGACCGTGGTGCAGGGCGGGCCCGGCACCGGCAAGACGGTGGTCGCCCTGCACCGGGCGGCCTACGTCCTGTACGCGTTCCCGCGCGCCGCGGAGGAGGGCGTCCTGGTGGTGGGCCCGAACGCCCGGTTCCTCGACTACATCTCCCAGGTCCTTCCCTCGCTCGGAGAGAACGACGTCGTTCTGGCGACCTGCCGGGAACTGGCCGGGGTGTCTCCCAACGCGGTGGGCCCGTTCGACACGGCGCGCCTCAAGGGCGGCTGCGACCTCGCCGACGCCCTGACCGGCCTGCTGCGCGTCCACCAGGCCCCCGCCGGTGACTTCACCGTGCGGGTCGGACAGGAACTGCTTCACCTCCCCGGCGACGAGGTCGCCGCGGCCCGCGACGCCGCCGTGGCAGCCGTACCGGGGCACAACCCCGCGCGGCAGGTGTTCAAAGAGCTCTTGGTCGACGCCGTCACCGACGCGATGCAACGAGACATGGGGGACCTCCTGGAGCAGATCGACGCCGATACCGAAAGGGTGACGGGCCTCAACCTCGACCGGTTCACGGGGGCCGCCCAGCGCCGTGTCGAAGGTGCGGCCGACCCGGGCCCCGTCCACGAGCTGGACCTGGACGCCATCCGGGCCGATCTCCTCGACGACGCCGGCGTCGACCGAGCGGTCGAGGCGTTGTGGCCGCGGCTGATACCCGGTGACCTCGTGAAGGCGCTCCTGACGAACGCCGACGCTCTCGCCGAGCACCTGCCCCGCCTGACCGCGCAGGAGCGGTCCCTTCTGCTGCGCGGTCCGGACGACCCGTGGACCGATGCCGATGTGCCGTTGCTGGACGAGGCGGCGAGCCTGGTCGACGGCCCCCCCGAGCGGACGTACGGGCACGTCGTCGTCGACGAGGCGCAGGAACTGACCGCCATGCAGTGGCGGATGATCGTCCGCCGCTGCCCGTCGAGGTCGATGACGCTGGTGGGTGACTTCGCCCAGGCAGGCCCGGTCGCGACGGCACGCGACTGGAAGGAAGCACTGAGCCCCCACGTCGGACCGCGGTTCAAACTGCACGACCTGACCGTCAGCTACCGCACGACCCAGGAGATCCTGGAGAGCGTCCGGGACCTGCTCACGCGGATCGCTCCGGACCAGAAGCCCACGCGGTCACTGCGAAGCGGTGAGAGCCCTCGCACCGTGACCACGCCTCCGGACGGGTCGGTCACCGCCGTCGTCGAGGAACTCCGCGCCCAGAGCGCCGCGCACCCGGGCGAGCTCCTGGGAGTGATCTGCGCGGACACCCGGGTGGGTGAACTGACGGCCCGGGGCATCGCTCACCAGGCACGCATCGTGCCGGCGTCCGAAGCGCGCGGCCTGGAATTCGACGGGGTCGTCGTCATGAACCCCGAGGAAATCATCACGAACCGCCCCGGTGGGGAAAGGGACTTGTACGTGGCCCTGACCCGGGCCACCAAGCGCCTCTGCACCATCACCGTCCAGCCCGCCTGACGGCTCGGCGCCCGCGTCGTCGCCGCGGGCGCACCCGGCTCAGATCGGGGTCATCGAACGCGGCAAAAAGTTCCGCGGGCCTGTGCTCGACTCTCACTTGAGAGATGCCTTGTCGATTGGGCGTGGTGAAAGCGTAGGAACTCCCGCCATTGCAGGTCAGCAGGCACCTCTTCCTATTCCCCGCCCACCAACAGCCCATCACGCGGTGGCTAGTTCGGAGTGGACACTGCCCGCAACTCCGTGCCATGCTCATCTATCAGGAGTCGAACCTTCCAGATTTTAATGCGAGAAAATGGGGGGATCGCTGATATGGCTGACGGGGGATCACTGATATGGGTAGCGTGAAGGGTAGGTTGACGCTGCAACCGATTTCGGGCAGCGGAAACCACGAATACTACGGAAGTCAGGCAGACCACTTGGCGCCTGACATGTCTGGCAGGCGAGCTTCCCCGCAAGCGGGGCGATCCCTGTTGCAGACCGAGATAACGCTGATCATCGAAGATGACATTCGTCGATACAGTATCGAGGGAATGCTTCGTTCGCTCGGCATCCAGTTGGCAGTGCAATCCATCGCGGATATCGAAGATCTCGCGACATTCAGCAACGGCCAGCTGATCATTTCAGCCGGCAATGCTTTGGGGGCTTTGCCCGACGAGACCGCCGAAAAGCTGCGCATTCAGAACATACATGTACTGATCCTGGTGGATCCGGCAGACGTTGTCGAGCAAACCTGGGTCGATCATGCCAACGGTTTCCTGGACTGGGCGGATCTCCGCCCCGAGACCCTGCGCGAAGCGATCGTCGACGTGAAGGCCGGACGGTTCCACGTGTCGGCGACCCTGGCGCGACGATCCGTGACGGCGCCCGGCCAGGACGGTGATGACACCACCTCGAAGCGCGCGTCGATGATTGCACTGACGGCACGTGAACAACAGGTACTGCGCCTGATTGCCGAGGGGCTGAGCAATCGACAGGTCGCTCGATCGCTGACCATCTCTGAACATGGGGTCAAGCGCACGGTCGGTATTATTTTGGCCAAGCTCAACTGCCCAAATCGGACTCTTGCGGTTGTTCGGGCCATAGAGTCGGGGTTCCTCGTCATGTGACGTGTCAACCCATTGGCGAAGTCGTGCGAACTTCCACTGCTTGACGCGCAAGCCGTCATTGATTCCGGATGGGAACGAATCTTTTGGGGTCGGGCGACTCGTTGCCCTTCCGTCCCGGCCGTACCTTGATTGCGGCGAATACCTCGAACGACACTTTGCGCTGTTGGTCGAGGTCCTGTTCTCCGGCCGGCCACTTTCGAGCCACATCGCCCGGTACTTTTCTTTCGGCCTGGGAGGCCGACTCGAACTGCGCGCGTTCCCGTCGCAGCGACCTTTTCGGTCCATTGCTCTTCCAGTTCGGCCAACTTGTCGGCCCGTTGCCGCAGCCGGCTTTCCTTCGGTCGGATTCGCCAGGAGCAAGCGCTGTATCTGCGTGTCGACCATCGGGCGGTTTGGCGGTGGACGATGACCGCTCCGCGGCGAGCCGCGTTCTCTTCGTTGCGTCGGTGCGGGTTCGCGACGCCCTTGCCGCCGCCCGGGACGACGCAGCCGCCGTCCTGCGGTCGTGCTTCTGCCGGTCGCCGGAGATGCGCCAGTACGCGATCAAGAGGGCCCCGCTCGGGCCCGTCTCCTCCGCCGGGGCGTGGGGGATGCTTCCCCTCGGTTACGTACGGTGTGCACCCTGTCACTCCCGGGTCTGACCCTCGATTGCAGGGCCGGAGCCTCCAGATCGTGCGACGATGCCGATATGAATCGACTGGCCAACTCCCAGTCGCCTTATCTGCTCCAGCACGCCTCCAATCCAGTGGACTGGTGGCCATGGGGAGAGGAGGCGATGACAGAAGCGAAGCGGCGGGACGTGCCCATCCTCTTGAGTGTGGGCTATGCGTCCTGTCACTTAGGCTTCTGATAATCCACTGGTGCCACGTCATGGCCCATGAGTCGTTCGAGGACGAGCTGGCCGCCGCCTACATGAACGAGCACTTCGTCAACGTCAAGGTGGACCGCGAGGAGCGGCCCGACGTCGACGCCGTCTACATGGAGGCCGTGCAGGCCGCCACCGGGCAGGGCGGCTGGCCCATGACCGTGTTCCTCACCCCCAATACCGAGCCGTTCTACTTCGGGACCTACTTCCCGCCCGAGCCCCGGCACGGGATGCCCTCCTTCATGCAGGTCCTCGAGGGCGTGCGGACCGCCTGGGTGGGGCGGCGCGAGGAGGTGGCCGACGTCGCGCAGCGGATCGTGCGGGACCTGACCGGGCGGCAGTTGGACTACGGCAAGGCCGGCGCCCCCGGCCCCGAGGAGCTGGTGCAGGCGCTGCTCGGGCTGACCCGGGAGTACGACGCCGTCCGCGGCGGATTCGGCGGGGCCCCGAAGTTCCCGCCGTCCATGGTGCTGGAGTTCCTGCTGCGCCACCACGCGCGCACCGGGGCCGAGGGGGCCCTCCAGATGGCCGCCGACACCTGCGAGGCCATGGCCCGGGGCGGAATCTACGACCAGCTCGGGGGCGGGTTCGCACGGTACTCCGTGGACCGGGAGTGGGTCGTGCCCCACTTCGAAAAGATGCTCTACGACAATGCGCTGCTGTGCCGGGTGTACGCCCACCTGTGGCGGGCCACCGGCTCCGACCTCGCCCGGCGCGTCGCGCTCGAGACCGCCGACTTCATGGTGCGCGAGCTGCGCACCAGCGAGGGCGGCTTCGCCTCCGCGCTCGACGCGGACAGCGAGGATCCGCTGACCGGCCGGCACGTCGAGGGTGCGTACTACGCCTGGACGCCCGCCCAGTTGGCCGAGGTGCTCGGCGAGGACGACGCGGCGCTGGCCGCCGCGTACTTCGGGGTGACGGACGAGGGCACCTTCGAGCACGGCGCGTCCGTGCTCCAGCTGCCGCAGGACGGGCCCGTCGTGGACGCCGGGGTGATGGCCGGGATCAGGGAGCGGCTGCTCGCGGCGCGCGCCGTGCGGCCCGCGCCCGGGCGGGACGACAAGGTCGTCGCCGCCTGGAACGGTCTGGCGATCGCGGCGCTCGCCGAGTGCGGGGCGTACTTCGACCGGCCGGACCTGGTCGAGCGGGCGACCGAGGCCGCGGACCTCCTCGTCCGGGTGCACATGGACGGCCGGGCCCGGTTGGCCCGGACCAGCAAGGACGGGCGCGTCGGCGCCAACGCCGGGGTGCTGGAGGACTACGGCGACGTCGCCGAGGGCTTCCTCGCGCTGGCGGCCGTGACCGGCGAGGGGGTCTGGCTGGAGTTCGCCGGGTTCCTCGTCGATCTGGTCCTGGACCAGTTCACGGCCGAGGACGGCTCCCTCTACGACACCGCGCACGACGCCGAGCAGCTCATCCGCCGCCCCCAGGACCCGACCGACACCGCGGCTCCCTCCGGCTGGACGGCCGCGGCCGGCGCCCTCCTCTCGTATGCGGCGCACACCGGCTCGCAGGCGCACCGCACGGCGGCCGAGCGGGCGCTCGGGGTGGTGCACGCGCTGGGTCCGCGCGTCCCGCGCTTCATCGGGCACGGACTCGCGGTGGCGGAGGCGTTGCTCGACGGTCCGCGCGAGGTGGCCGTGGTGGGGCATCCGGAGGACCCGGCTCTGGCCGGGCTGCACCGGGCGGCGTTGCTGGGGACGGCTCCCGGGGCCGTGGTGGCGGTCGGTCTGCCGCGGGCGGCCGACGGCAGCGGGGGCGAGTTCCCCCTGCTGGCCGAGCGCACACTCGTACGCGACCTTCCCACGGCGTATGTGTGTCGACATTTCGTCTGCGCGCGGCCTACGACAGATCCGGTCGAGCTTGCCGAGCAGTTGGGTGCAGTTCGTCCCTGAATCTGCGGGAGTGCCGTCAATTCCGGTTACCTGTAGGCAAGTTCGGAAACGCATTTTTCATCTGCGCAGCTCCTGAGTTTCGTTTTTGCTGCCTAGTCTCGTGTCTTCGGGAGTCGCTGGGGAGTCGCCGGAACAGCGCACTGGGGGGTGCGCCCGAGGGGGAAGCAGGGGCGGGCGGGCCGGGGGGCCCGCCTTGATCCCCTGGGGGGTTTGCCGATCGCCGCCTGGTGTCGCGGCATGTCTGTGGGGGACGTTTTGTACACCTCTGTCGTCATATCTGTGATCTCTTTTGCGCTGTTCTGGATGGCCGCGTTCACGCTGTGGTGGCAGATGCACGCGTGGCGCACGCCCGAGACGCTCGCCTCCACCCGGTTCGACCGCCCCGACGGCGAGGGCCGGCTGGCCTTCTCGCTCCTCCTGCCGGCCCGGCACGAGCAGGCGGTCCTGCAGCACACGATCGAGCGGCTCCTCGAATCGAGCCACACCGACTACGAGATCATCGTCATCGTCGGGCACGACGACCCGGAGACGGCCGCCGTCGCCGAGGCGGCCGCCGCCGGGGCGCCCGAGCGCGTACGGGTCGTCGTCGACCACCACGAGACCAAGAACAAGCCGAAGGCGCTCAACACCGCCCTCCCGCACTGCCGGGGCGACATCGTCGGAGTCTTCGACGCCGAGGACCAGGTCCACCCGGAGCTGCTCGCCCACGTCGACCACGCCTTCCGATCCACCGCGGCCGACGTGGTCCAGGGCGGGGTCCAGCTCATCAACTTCCACTCGAGCTGGTACAGCCTGCGCAACTGCCTGGAGTACTTCTTCTGGTTCCGCTCCCGGCTGCACCTCCACGCCGAGAAGGGGTTCATCCCGCTCGGCGGCAACACCGTCTTCGTCCGCACCGAGGTGCTCCGCGAGGCCGGCGGCTGGGACCAGAACTGCCTGGCCGAGGACTGCGACCTGGGCGTGAGGCTCTCCTCCGTCGGCAAGAAGGTGGTCGTCGCGTACGACTCCGACATGGTCACCCGCGAGGAGACGCCCGGCTCGCTGATGAGCCTGCTCAAGCAGCGCACCCGCTGGAACCAGGGCTTCCTCCAGGTCTACCGGAAGAAGGACTGGCAGCAGCTGCCCGGCCGCGGCCAGCGCTGGCTGGCCCGCTACACGCTGATGACGCCGTTCATGCAGGCCGCGTCCGGGGTGATCATCCCGGTCAACTTCGCCGTCGCGGTCTTCCTCGACGTGCCCGTCGGCGTCGCGATCGTCACGTTCCTGCCGATGATCACGGCGATGGTGACGTTCGTCTTCGAGATCGTCGGCCTGCACGACTTCGGCCGCCAGTACGGCCTGCGCGTCCGCTTCGTGCACTACCTCAAGCTCGTCGTCGGCGGCCCGTTCTACCAGGTGATGCTGGCGGGCGCCGCGATCCGTGCGGTCTGGCGCGAGCAGCGCGGCCGCAACGAGTGGGAGCTGACCAGCCACACCGGCGCCCACCTCACTCCGATCAGCGCCACCGCCGGGGTCTCCACCGCCGGCGCGTCCACCGCGATCCGAGAGGACAGCCGCCAGTGACCGCCACCCTGCCCACGGCCACTGATCCCCAGCCCGGCGCCACCGCGACCACCGCCGCCACGACCGTTGCCGAGCCCCGCGTCCCCGCCCAGCGCGGCCCGAGCAGCCCCGGCAGCCGCGGCGGTCTCGGGGTCCGGCCGCCCGCCCCGGCCCACCCCCTCGTCCGCTTCCGCTCCTCGCGCCCCGACCTGCTGCTCTGCGGGGTGGTCCTGCTCGCGATCGTCCTCGTCCAGGGCTGGAACATCACGCACTTCCCGACCCTGAGCGACGACGAGGGCACGTATCTCGCCCAGGCGTGGGCCGTCCAGCAGGGAGACGGCCTCGCGCACTACACGTACTGGTACGACCATCCGCCGCTGGGCTGGATACAGATAGCCGGCCTGACGTACCTGCCCTCCCTCTTCGTGCCCGACTGGATGACCGTCGCGCCGATGCGCTTCTCGATGGTCGCCGTCTCGGCCGTCAGCTCCGTGCTGATCTACGTCCTCGCGCGCCGGCTGTGGCTGCCGCGCTGGGCGGCCGGCCTGGCGATGGCGCTCTTCGGGCTCTCCCCGCTCTCCGTCGTGCTCCAGCGGGAGATCTTCCTCGACAACCTCGCCGTGATGTGGATGCTGCTGGCCTTCTGCCTGGCCGCGTCCCCCAGCCGCCACCTGTGGCACCACTTCGGGTCCGGACTCGCGGCCGCCACCGCCGTCCTGACCAAGGAGACGATGCTGGTGGTGCTCCCGGCGCTGCTGGTGACGATGTGGCGCCACAGCCACCGCGACACCCGCAAGTTCGCCGTCACCGGGGCCGTCACGGCCTGCGCGCTCATCGGGCTCTCGTACCCGCTGTTCGCGCTGCTCAACAGCGAACTGCTGCCCGGCGCCGGGCACGTCTCGCTGATCGACGGCATCACGTACCAGATGAGCCGGCCGGGCTCCGGCTTCATCCTCACCCCCGGCTCCGGTTCGAACGGCGTGTTCCGGTCCTGGCTGTACTACGACACCGTCCTGCCGCTCGGCGGGCTGGCCGGCGCGCTCCTGCTGCTCGCCACCCTGCGCTGGTCGGTCACCGCCCGCGCGCTCGCCGGCCCGGCGCTCGCCGCCGCCCTCCTCGCGGCCGTGGCACTGCGGCCCTCCGGCTACCTGCCGGCGATGTACGTGATCCAGGCGCTGCCGTTCCTCGCGCTGGTCCTCGCCGGGGGCGCGGCCAGCGTCACGCACGCCGTGCTGCGCCGCCGCCGTGCGCCGGGGGAGCGCCGGTCCCTGACGTACGGGCGCCGGGTGCTGATCGGCGTACTCGCCGCGGCCGCCGCGGTGTACGTCCTGCCGCGCTGGTACGACGGCAACCGCACCGCGCTCACGGCCGACGCGAACGCCCCGTACCGGGCGGCCGCGGCCTGGCTCGGCCGGGAGGTCCCCGATCCGGGGCGCACCCGGGTCCTGGTCGACGACGCGCTCTGGCTGGACGCCGTCCACCACGGCTTCGAGCCCGGGCTCGGCGCCATCTGGTTCTACAAGGCCGATCTCGACCCGGCCGTCACCAAGACGCTGCCGCGCGGCTGGCGGGACATCGACTACGTGGTCTCCTCGCCCACCGTCCGCCGGGACGCGGTGGACCTGCCCAACGTGAAGGCGGCGCTGGAGCATTCGACCGCGGTGGCCGTCTTCGGCTCCGGCGAGGACCGCATCGAGATCCGCAGGACCGACCGAGCCGACGGGAGCTGATCCGCCATGAGCGAGGACCTGTGGACCCCGCATGCCCCGAGCGATTCGGAATTTTCCATTCCGGATGAGGGGGAGGGGGAGGCGGTGGCGGGCAGCGTCACCCTCATCATCCCGACCTTCAACGAGGCCGGGAACATCGGCGAGTTGCTGAGCCGGCTCGCCGACTCGCTCCCCGCCCACCTGCCCTGCGAGGTGCTGTTCGTGGACGACTCCACGGACGACACCCCGGCCGTCATCGAGAAGGCCGCCCTCGACCTGCCCTTCCCGGTCTCCGTCCTGCACCGCGAGAGCGCGGTCGGAGGCCTCGGCGGCGCCGTCGTCGAAGGGGTGCTGGCCAGTGGTGAGGAGAGGGCCGGGACGGATTGGATCGTCGTCATGGACGCCGACCTCCAGCACCCGCCGCACCTGGTGCCCGAGCTCGTCGGCGAGGGCGAACGCACCGGCGCCGACCTCGTGGTCGCCTCCCGCTACATCCCCGGCGGCAGCCGGGCCGGACTCGCCGGGAGTTACCGCATCGCCGTCTCGCGCGGCGCCACCTGGCTCACCAAGGGGCTCTTCCCGCGCGCCCTGCGCGGGATCAGCGACCCGATGAGCGGCTTCTTCGCCATGCGCCGCGCGGCCGTCACCGCGGACGCCCTCACACCCCTCGGCTACAAGATCCTGCTGGAACTGGCGGTGCGCTGCCGCCCGGCCAAGGTCGCCGAGGTGCCGTTCGTCTTCCAGGACCGCTACTCCGGCGCGTCCAAGTCCGGCGCCCGCGAGGGGATGCGGTTCCTGGCACACCTGGCCGCGCTGCGCTCGGCGACCCCGCTGGCCCGGATGATCGGCTTCGGGCTGATCGGGCTCTCCGGCTTCGTCCCGAACCTGTTCGCGCTGTGGCTGCTGACGCACGCGGGGATGCACTACCTGCCGGCCGAGATCGCCGCCAATCAGGCCGGAGTGCTCTGGAACTTCGCCCTCATCGAGACCCTGCTCTTCCGCGACCGGCGCCGCCACCGCCACTGGGCGGACCGGATCGGCCGCTTCGCCGTGCTGGCCAATGCCGACCTGCTGCTGCGCATCCCGCTGATCGCCCTGTTCGTCGGCAGGTTCGGCATGGAGGTGCTGTCCGCCACCGCCCTCGCCCTGGTCACGACCTTCGTCCTGCGGTTCGCGGCCACCGAGGCCCTCGTCTACCTGCCGCGCACGACGCGCACGCGCACACGCACACGTCGTGCCGCACGCACCACCAGGAGTTGAGCCGCAAGCGCAGAACGAGAACAGAAGGGAACTTGTCCATGCCAGCGAACATCCGGCGGAAGGCCGGGAAGCGCGCCGCCCTGGCCGCCGTCGGGGCGATGACCGCGGGCCTGCTGCTCACCGCACCGCAGCAGGCCACGGCCGGACCGCCCAATCTGCTCACCAATTCCGGTTTCGAGACCGCCGGCGCCCCCGGCGACGACATGCCCTCCTGCTGGGAGAAGTCCGGCTGGGGCGACAACGACTTCACCTACGCCACCGTCGCCGACGCGCACAGCGGCACCAAGGCCATGAAGGTCTCCCTGACCCGCCGCCTCAGCGGTGACCGCAAGGCACTGGTCACCGAGAACACCACCTGCGCCCCGACCGTCGTGCCGGGCAGGCAGTACGACCTGTCCGCCTGGTACAAGTCGAACACTCCGGACGTCTCGGTGACCGTGTTCCGCCACGACACCACCGCGGGCTGGCAGTACTGGACCGACCTGCAGAATCCGCCGGTCAGCGCCGGCTGGGCGCGTACGGAGGTCCGTACGCCCGCCGTCCCGCCCGGTACCGACAAGATCACGTGGGGGCTCTCGGTCTACGGGGTGGGCACGCTCACCACCGACGACTACGCGCTCGAGGAGGTCGGCGCGGCCCCGCCGCAGCCGGGGTGCACGGGTACGGCCGAGCAGTGCGCCAAGGGCAAGTGGGAGGTGATCCCGGCCAAGAACCCGGTGCGCTCGATGCACGCCGTGGTCCTGAAGAACGGGAAGGTGCTGCTGATCGCGGGCTCGGGCAACGACATCGCCCAGTTCAACGCCGGCACGTTCACCTCGGCCGTGTACGACCCGGCGAACGGGTCCTTCAAGACGATCCCGACGCCGGTGGACATGTTCTGCGCGGGCCACGTACAGCTGTCGGACGGCCGGGTGCTCGTGATGAGCGGCAACAAGGGGTACCCGTCCGCCGACGGCAAGATCGGCTACCAGGGGCTGAAGGACAGTTACGTCTTCGACCCCGCGACCGAGGCGTACACGAGGACCAACGACATGAACGGCGGACACTGGTACCCGTCGGCGACGATCCTCGGCAACGGCGACGTGATCTCCTTCGGCGGGCTGAAGGAGGACTCGACGGGCAACGTGACCGCGGAGAAGTTCTCGGCGGCGCAGGGCAAGTGGCTCCCGATGAACGAGGTCAACCAGACCTGGTCGTACTGGGGCCTGTACCCGTCGATGATCCTGCTGCAGGACGGGCGGCTCTTCTACTCGGGCAGCCACACCTTCGGCAACGGCACGCAGGGCAGCGGCGCGTCGATCTACGACTACAACGCGAACACGATCACGGACGTGCCCGGGCTGCGCAAGAAGGACGAGCGAGACGAGTCGGCGAGCGTGCTGCTCCCGCCCGCGCAGGACCAGCGGGTCCTGACCGTCGGCGGCGGCAACAACGAGTCGAACCCGGCGGCGAACCGGCTCACCGAGCTGATCGACCTGAAGGCGCCGAGCCCCGCGTACACCGCCGGACCGGACCTGCCGCAGGGCCTGGTCGACGTGGGCGGGGTCAAGCGGGCGCAGACCGGGGCCGAGGGCAAGATGTACGTGTCGGCGGTGCTGCTGCCGGACGGCAAGGTGCTGGAGACCGGCGGCGGGCTGCACGACCGGGCCGACCCGGTGTACGAGGCCTCGTTCTTCGACCCGGTGACCAACACCTACAAGGCCGGCCTGCCGGCCGACCCGATCCCGCGGACGTACCACTCGGGCGCCTTCCTGCTGCCCGACGGGCGGGTCATGACGGTCGGCGACAACCCGGGCAACGGCACGTACAACAACAACGTGTCGATCTACACCCCGCCGTACCTGTTCAAGGGCGCGCGCCCGAAGCTCACTTCGGTGATCGACACGCAGTGGGTGTACGGGGACACGCAGCGGATCACCGTCGACCGGCCGATCGCCAAGGCGGAGCTGATCCGTCCGGCGGCGGTCACGCACTCCTCGGACCCGAACCAGCGGTTCGTGGACCTGCCGTTGTCGGTGGTCGACAACACGACCGTCGACCTGAACGTCACCAGCAATCCGAACCTGGCCCCGCCGGGCTGGTACATGCTCTTCGGGGTGGACGCGAACGGCATCCCGTCGGTGGCGACCTGGGTGCACCTGGGCGGCCCGTCGGCGCTCGCGGCCACGGCGGAGGCCCCTTCGCCGCACGTCCACGATTTCGCGGACGCGCCGCAGGCGGCCCCCCGTCAGAACCCGGGCAGGCGGGACTCGGTTCCCGTCGCCCCGAGCGTGGCCGGCTGTGACCGGCACTACGGCACGGCCAGCCAGTGCGTCCCGACGAACTTCCCGGCCGAGGTGAAGGCGACGACGCAGGCCCGCTGCGACTGGCTGGCCTCCCACCAGTACCCCAGGCGCATGAAGGTCAACGGCAGCGACCCGCTGCGCCTGGACCCGGACGGCGACGGCTACGCCTGCACGTAGCCGCCCCTGCAGAACGCAGAACGGAGCCCCGCCGCCCACCGCGACGGGGCTCCACCGCTTCGAACGACGCCCTAGTGCTGGTAGGCCGCCAGCGAGATGCCGACGTAGTGGGCCACGAAGGCGGCCAGCGTCAGGGAGTGGAAGACCTCGTGGAAGCCGAAGAAGCGCGGGGAGGGGTTCGGGCGCTTGATGCCGTAGATCACGCCGCCCGCGCTGTAGAGGAGGCCGCCGACGATCACGAGGACCAGGACGGCGATGCCGCCGGTGCGCATGAAGTCGGGGAGGAAGAAGACCGCCGCCCAGCCCATCGCTATGTAGCAGGGCGTGTAGAGCCAGCGCGGGGCGCCGACCCAGAAGACACGGAAGGCGATGCCGGCCGCGGCCGCGATCCAGACCGCCCACAGGAGCGTCCGTCCGGAGGAGGGCGGGAGCAGAAGCACGGTCAGCGGGGTATAGGTCCCTGCGATGATCAGAAAAATGTTGGCGTGGTCGAGACGCCGCAGGATGGCCTCACCCCGGGGGCCCCAGGTGCCGCGGTGGTACACCGCGCTCACGCCGAACAGCAGGCAGGCCGTGAGGATGTACACCCCGCACGCCACCCGGGCCCGGGTCGATTCGGTGAAGGCCATCAGCGCCAGGCCCGCGACGACGACGGCAGGGAACATCCCGGTGTGCAGCCAGCCGCGCATCAGCGGCTTGGCTTCCGGTGCCTCGGAGGCGTCGAGTGCGACCGGTACGGCGTCGACCGGCACGGCGGCGGCGTCAGAACTCATGGCCGCCATGCTACCTACGGGTCCGTAGGTTTCCGTTAGTGCGCTTTACGGAAGATTGACGGGAGTGGCGATGCTCACGTGAGAGGCCCCCTGGACATATGCGCACATCCACCGGATGATCAGATGAGTGCGGTCGGCACCGGATGAGCGGAGCGCGAAGCGTCCGGGTCGCAGCCCCCACGGGGCAAACACCAAACACACACCTCAACAAGGAGCAATCGTGGCGCGCGAGAACGCGGCTCCCCTTTCCCTCCCTACGTCCCACCAGGAGCTGATCTCCTGGGTGGACGAGATCGCAGCGATCACCCAGCCCGACCGGGTCGTCTGGTGTGACGGCTCCGAGGCCGAGTACGAGCGCCTGTGCGCGGAGCTCGTCGCCAACGGCACGTTCAAGAAGCTCGACGAGGGCAAGCGCCCCAACTCGTACTACGCCGCCTCCGACCCGTCCGACGTCGCGCGCGTCGAGGACCGGACCTTCATCTGCTCCGAGAAGGAGGAGGACGCGGGCCCGACGAACCACTGGAAGGCTCCCTCGGAGATGAGGGAGATCTTCGCCGGGCAGGAAGGTATCTTCCGCGGCTCCATGAAGGGCCGGACGATGTACGTCGTCCCCTTCTGCATGGGCCCCCTCGGCTCCGAGCTCTCCGCGATCGGCGTCGAGATCACCGACTCCGCCTACGTCGCCGTCGCCATGCGCACGATGACCCGCATGGGCAAGCCCGTCCTCGACGAGCTCGGCACCGACGGGTTCTTCGTCAAGGCCGTCCACACCCTCGGCGCTCCGCTCGCCGAGGGCCAGGCCGACGTGCCGTGGCCCTGCAACACCACCAAGTACATCTCGCACTTCCCGGAGACCCGCGAGATCTGGTCGTACGGCTCGGGCTACGGCGGCAACGCCCTGCTCGGCAAGAAGTGCTACGCGCTGCGCATCGCCTCCGTCATGGCCCGCGACGAGGGCTGGCTCGCCGAGCACATGCTGATCCTCAAGCTCACCCCGCCGCAGGGTGAGGCGAAGTACGTCGCCGCCGCGTTCCCGAGCGCCTGCGGCAAGACGAACCTGGCCATGCTGGAGCCCACGATCCCCGGCTGGACGGTCGAGACCATCGGCGACGACATCGCCTGGATGCGCTTCGGTGAGGACGGTCGCCTGTACGCGATCAACCCCGAGGCCGGCTTCTTCGGCGTCGCGCCCGGCACCGGCGAGCACACCAACGCCAACGCCATGAAGACGATGTACGCGAACACCGTCTTCACCAACGTCGCGCTCACCCCGGACGGCTCCGACGTCTGGTGGGAGGGCATGACCGAGGAGCCCCCGGCCGAGCTCATCGACTGGAAGGGCAACCGCTGGACCCCGGAGTCCGAGACCCCGGCGGCCCACCCCAACGCCCGCTTCGCCGTCCCGGCCTCGCAGTGCCCGACGATCGCCCCCGAGTGGGAGGACCCCAAGGGCGTCCCGGTCTCCGCGATCCTCTTCGGCGGCCGCCGCGCCTCCGCCGTGCCGCTGGTCACCGAGTCCTTCGACTGGAACCACGGCGTCTTCATCGGCTCGAACATCGCCTCCGAGAAGACCGCCGCCGCCGAGGGCAAGGTCGGCGAGCTGCGCCGCGACCCGTTCGCCATGCTGCCGTTCTGCGGCTACAACATGGGCGACTACATGGGTCACTGGGTCGACGTCGCCAAGGGCAAGGACCAGTCCAAGCTCCCGAAGATCTACTACGTGAACTGGTTCCGCAAGAACGACGCGGGCAAGTTCGTGTGGCCCGGCTTCGGCGAGAACAGCCGCGTCCTGAAGTGGATCGTCGAGCGCCTCGACGGCAAGGCCGAGGGCGTCGAGACCCCCATCGGCATCCTGCCGACCGTGGCCTCCCTCGACACCGACGGCCTCGACATCGCGGCCGAGGACCTGGACTTCCTCCTCACCGTCGACAAGGAGGTGTGGCGGGACGAGGCCTCCCTGGTCCCCGAGCACCTGAACACCTACGGCGACCACACTCCCAAGGAGCTGTGGGACCAGTACCACGCGCTCGTCGAGCGCCTGGGCTGAGCCAGGCCGCGCCCTGAAGAAGGGCCAATGAACGTGGGAGCCCCCGACCAAGCGGCGCCCACCGCTGTGGGAGCCCCCGACCAAGCGGTTCCCACCGCAGCACCGGCCAGAAGTCATACCTGTCAGGAGCGTTGTCCGCGCTCCTCCAGGTAGGTCGTGTGCGTCTGCTGACGGCGGGCCTCTGCTTCGCGGAGGTCCGCCGTCACGCGTTCCGCCTCCCCGCGCAACAGCGACAGCTGCCGCTCCAGGTGGCGTTCCGGCGGCTCGCCGCCCGGGGGGAGCCGGGTCCACCAGCGCGTCCGGTTGTACGTGTCCACGCACTCCGGCACGTCCAGCTCGATCGCCCGCGACAGCGCGTGCACCGACTCCGGATCGGTGGCCAGGACATCGGCCACCCACCCCGGCTCCAGCAGCGCCCCGTACAGCTCCATGAGCTCCGCGAGCCGCCCCTCGGCCGGAGCGGGCAGCTCCACCTCGGCCACGTACTCCCGCAGCCGGCCGAACTGCTCCCGTACGCCGTTCAGCTGCTCGGTGGGCCCCTCGGGCTCCGGCGGCGCCGGCCGCTGCGGCGGGGCGATCAGCGCGCCCGCGCCGTACAGCCCCGCCACGACCACCGGCCAGTACGTGCCCGCGACCCCGGTGACGGTCAGGCCCAGCCCGACCATCCCGCAGGCGCTGCCCGCCAGGTTCTTCTTCGACTCCAGGTGGTGGAGAAGACGCGTGCCGAGCCCTCTCCCGCCGGCGACGGGTCTATTGGTAGCCACGGATCTCCTCGAAGGCTCCGTCCAGCGAACCGTTGCCGTCGGTGGCGTCGAAGAGCCGCCCGCCGGTCAGTTCGGTGATGTGGGCGAGCTCCTTGCGGTCCGAGTCCCCGAACAGCACCGCGAAGACCGGCGTGTGCTTCTGCGCGTCCGGCAGCCCGGCGTGGAAGGAGTCGAAGTCCTTCGCCTTGTCGCCGCTCCGCCCGTCCGTCATCAGCACGATCGAGGTGAACGCGTCGGCGCTGCCCTTCCCCAGGTGCTCGTACGCGGCCTTCAGACTGCCGTACACGGCCGTACCCCCTCCCGGCCGGAGCGATGTCACATCGCCCCGGATCGCATCCAGCGCGGGCCCCGGATTGCCCGGCTCGACGACGTGCGTCAGCACCTCCTTCACCTGGTCGCCGAACGGCAGGAGCGTCACCTCCTCGCGGTCCCGGAACCGCCGCCCCGTCCCCGAACCGCCCGTGCCCGTCAGCCCGGTGAGCGCCGAGCGCAGCCGCCCGATGCGGTCCTCCTCGGCCATCGAGCCCGAGGTGTCCAGGACGTACACCGTGCGCGAGGGCCGGCGCAGCTCGTTCTCGTACGAGGCCAGCAGCCCGTCGGCGACCGACCGCGTGCCCGGGAACGGAAGCTCGCGCCGCTTGTCCGCGTTCAGCCCGGCGGCAGGCTGCACCCCGGCCGCGACCGGCCGGCGGAACGTCTTCTCGGTGATCGCCTTCTGCGCTTCGGCGCCGCTCAGGTAGTCGGTCAGGGCCCGGCCCGACTCGCGCGCCCCGGCCGGGGCCGAAGTCAGCAGGGTCAGCGGGTAGTGGGCGGTGACCACCCCGTCGCGCGGCCGGATCACCGTCAGGTCCGTCTTCGCGTCCCGGTTCACGGACAGCAGCACGGACTCGTAGTTCACCAGCGCGTCCACGTCCCCGCGCTTGGCGTACGCGGTGGCCAGCCAGCCGGAGGAACCCGAGGTCAGCTTCTGCCCGGCGAAGAACTCCTTCAGCTTCGGCCGGGCCGTCTTCACGTCCGCGTCGGTCAGCGCCGCCTGCGCGCCCGACAGCCCGGAGGCGATCGAGATCAGCGCGGAGAACCCGGAGTTGGAACGCACCGGGTCGGTCATCCCGTACGACAGCTTCCCGGCGGCGACGGCCTCGTGCACCGCCGACCAGGTCACCTCCTCCGGCTTCCAGCCGAGCCGCGCCAGCGCGTCCGCCCGTACGCCGAGCGCGACCGGCGAGGACATCACCGGGGTCTCGCTGCTGAGCTTCCCGGCGGCCTCGGGGCGCAGCCGCAGATAGTCGTTGGAGGACAGCCAGATCGCGTCGTACCTGCCGTCGGCCTTGCCGGAGGCGACCTGCTCGGCCGCGTCCAGGGTGCCGGACCAGGTGAGCTCGACGGTGACCCCGGTGGCGGCCTTCGCGGCCTTCAGCACCGGCTCCATGTCGGCCAGTTCACTGGAGGCCAGCACGCGCAGCTTGCCCTCCTGGTACTGCGACCGGCCGGGCTTCGCCGGATCCGGACCGTCGGAGGTGCAGGCCGAGGCTCCCAGCAGGGTCGCGGCCAGCGCGACCGCCGCCGCGAGCCGTCTGCGCACCGAAGCGGTGCGGACGCCACGGATCCTCATCGGTCCCCGCCTTCCAAGGCCCCGGAAGTGCGCGTACGGGCCAGATGGGCCGAAGCGGTCTGCAGTTCGCCGGTCAGGGACTCGACGGTGGCGGCCATGTTCTCGGTGGCCTGCACCTTGAACGTGTCGATCGCGTCCAGCGTCCGGTAGATCTGCGCGAAGGCCGTACGCAGCGTCTCCGCGCCCACCGCCGGGTCGGCGGCGATCCGCTGGATCTCCCCGCTCTGTGTGGACAGCATCTCCGCGTTGCCGCGGATCAGGTCCTCGGTGGTCGTGCGCAACGTGTTGACCTGCTCGACGACCTTGCGCTGGCTGTCGAGGGCCGAAGCCAGCATCACGGCGATCCGCAGCGCGGACACGGTGGTGGTGGCGGCCCGGTCGACGCCCTTGATCAGCTCGTCGTTGTTGCGCCGGACCACGTCCATCGCCAGGTAGCCCTGCGCGCACACCGCCAGCTGCGTCAGCAGGTCCTGGTGCTTCTGCCGGACCGGGAAGAGGAGGTCGGCGCGCATCGCGTCGGCCGCCTGCGGGTCGCTGTGCCCGGTCTCGGTGATCCGCTGCTCGACGGCCGCGTCGAGGGCCTCGGTGAGGACGGCGTACTCCTGGAGCTTGCCCATGGTCTCCCACAGGCGCGCCCGCTCGGTGTGCAGGGCCGCGTTGTCGCGGCGCAGCTCGTCCTGGCCGCCGCGCAGCGCGCCCACGATCTTGTTGAGGGTGGCCTGGGAGGAGGCGTACTTGGCCACGTGGTCGCGGAACTTGTTGCCGCCGGGCAGCTTCGCCAGGAACGCCTTGACGCCCTTGGCGGGCGTGTCCCGCGGGTCGAGGTCCTCGACCGTGCGGCGCAGCTCGACCAGGGAGCCCGCGACGCGGGCCTGGGCGTCGCCGCCCCCGTCGGATCCGAGGGACCGTACGGCCCGCTCGAGCATCCGGTTGGACTGCTGGGCGGCGCTGCGGATGTCGGCGGCGCCGAGCCCGGAGATCTCGCCGATGCGGCTCGCGAACTCGGGGGAGCGGGCGTCGATCCCGGCGAGCGAGCCGACGTACTCCCCGGCCCGGCGGGCCATCTCCTCGCGCACCCCGTCCTGGAGCGGTACGAGTCCCGAGGCCTGCTCCCGCTTGACGGGGGCGACGGGCTCGGGGGCGGTGAGGACGAGCGGGCTCTCCTCAGGCGGTGTCAAGGTCATGTACGTGGTCCCCCTAGCCCTTGGCGCGCGCGGCCAGCGCCATGAGGATCTTGACGGTCGGTGCGCTGACCTGGCGGATGCCGGTCAGCTCCGGGTTGAGGTACGCGGCGTGTGCGGCGGTGGCCGCGGTGAACTCGGGCACGCCGTTCTGCGGCCGGAACCCGTGCCGGACGGCCAGCTCGCGCAGCTTCGGGTCGGTGGCGAGGAGGGCGCCGAGTTCCTCGGCGTTCTCGCTGATCGGCACGAAGGTGTGCGGGGAGTTGACCGTGGTGTCCGGGTAGAGCACCACCATGTCCCCCGGAGCCTGCTCCTGCTGGAGCAGGGAGGCCACCTGGGACTCGTACGCCAGGACGAGCGGTTCGCCGCTGCCGGAGATGAAGGCCCGGAAGGGGTCGTCGGTGCTCGGCTCCAGGGCGCCCTGGACGGAGATCAGCTTCTGCATCAGGGGCGCGGTGCGGTCGATCCCGGCCTGGTCGGAGACCACGTCGTTGCCGTTGGCGACGTTCGAGGTGGCGGCCAGGAAGAGCGCGCCGGAGTTGGACGTCGCGGGATCGGTGGTCTTGATGAACACGGTGCCGGTCAGCTCGGTGTGGGCGGCGGACCCGGACAGCTGCTGCCAGCTGCGCTTCTCGTCGGCGGCCTTGAGGTAGGGGCCCATGAGGAGGGTCCCGGAGTTCTTGCCGGTCATCTTGGCGAGGTTGTTGTCGGCGAGCACCTTGGCGGCGTTGGAACGGGCGATGACCACGAGCGGGGAGAAGAACGGCTTGGTGGTCTGGGCGCCCTTGACGCCGGCAGCGGCCTCGATCTCCGGGGCGGGTTCGCTGCTGCCGGGGAAGGCGAAGTCGAACTCCTTGAGGGCGAGTTGGTCCATCGCCCAGGAGCCGGACGTCTCGGTCTCCACGGTGAAGCCCTTGTCGGCCAGGGCTTTGACGACGTCGGGATCGCGGAAGTATGCGGACTTCTCGGATCCGATGACGCCTTTCACGGTCTTCGTTGCCGTGGGTGGGGTCTTGTCTCCTCCGGCGAGTGCGACGGCGACCACGCCGCCGAGGAGGAGGACCGCCAGGGCGATTCCTAGGATGCGTCTCACGGGTGCAGCGTGCTCGCGGAAACCCACATTCCGCGCGAAGTCGAGTGAACGTCAGGTGTCCAGGCGGTCCCACTTCGAAATGCTGTGTGGATCGGCCGGTGCTGGCAGGTGGGGCGGCAGGCCGGGAGGATCGTCCCATGGGCGTGAGCGCGTTGAAGTGGCAGGGCTGGGCGGTCGGCCTGACGGTCGTGGCCGGCCTGCTGGTGTTCGCCCCGCTGGGCCTGTACGTCTGGGCCAGCGGCGAGCCGGGCGCGGCGCCGCCGCGACCGGCGGTGGACGACGTACGGGTCACCGGCTGCCGGATCGACCCCGGCAGCCGCCGCGTGGTGGCGACGGTGGAGGTGGCGGGCCGCCCGGAGGGCGCCGGCGCGTACGTGGTCACGGTCGAGTTCCGCGAAAAGGCGGCTCCGGACCCGACGGCCCGCCCGGCCCAGGCCCTGGTGAAGGTCCCCGGGGTGGCCCCGGGCACAACGGAACACGCCGAAGCCCTGGGCCCTCGCTGGCCCCCCGCCACCACCCCCTGGTGCGGCATCGCAGCCGCGGACTTCACCCCGTCAAGCCCCGCCGGCGATTGAGGCGCGGGTCCGGGCAGAGCCCGGGGAACGGTGGAAGGGCGGGGCGGGGAGAAGCCCCGCGCAGCGGCACCCCCCGTATCCGGCCCGGCGGGCCGACCCAGGACACGGTCCGGCCCGGCAGGGCGGTGGCGCCCGGTCCGGAGCCTCCGCGGCCCCGGACCGGGGCCGATCAGAGGCTGCCGGCCAGGTTCTGCGGGGCCAGGGCGGCGGCGTGCGCGTCCATGCGCTCGGCGGCGAGGATCGCGACGGTGGTGTCGGCGCGGGACGCGGCGACGACCAGCGCGCGGCCGGCGAGGTCGTGGGCCCGCTGGTGCAGGGCGGTGAGCTCGGCGGGCCCGGCGATGTCGGCGCGCGGCGCCCGCGCGGGCTCGGCGCCGCGCAGCCGGGTCACCTGGGCGGCGATGCGGGCGGCGGCGCCGTCGAGTCCGAGCTCGTCGGTGACGGTCAGCAGGGCCGCCAGGTGCCCGGCGAGCTGGGTGTCCAGCGCTTCGGCGCGGCTGCTGTGCGGATAGCCGGCGTGGTCGTCGGAGTGGCGGCCGCCCAGACGGTGGACGACCGGCTTCGTGCGGATCGGCTCGTACATGAGGGGGCCTCCTGCGTGGTCAGGAGGCCATCCTACATTGGATCCGTTCTAAAGTTGTGCTCGATCCGGTATCGAGTGCCCCGTGCCTGTCAGGGCTGGCTGTATCCGTCGAGGAACTTGCCGATGCGCGTCACCGCGTCCGCCAGGTCCTTGGGGTTCGGCAGCGTCACGATCCGGAAGTGGTCGGGCTCGGGCCAGTTGAAGCCCGTACCGTGCACCACCATGATCTTCTCGGCCCGCAGCAGGTCGAGGACCAGCTGGCGGTCGTCCTTGATCTTGTAGACGGCCGGGTCGAGCTTCGGGAAGAGGTACAGCGCGCCCTTGGGCTTCACGCAGGTGATGCCGGGGATCTGGGTCAGCAGGTCGTACGCCGTGTCGCGCTGCTCCAGCAGCCGCCCGCCCGGGAGGACGAGGTCCGTGATCGACTGCCGGCCGCCGAGGGCGGTCGCGACGGCGTGCTGCGAGGGCATGTTGGCGCACAGTCGCATGTTGGCCAGGATCGTCAGGCCCTCGATGTACGACGCGGCGTGCTTCTTGGGGCCGCAGACCGCCATCCAGCCGGACCGGTAGCCGGCGACGCGGTAGTTCTTGGAGAGCCCGTTGAAGGTGAGCGTCAGCAGGTCCGGGGCGATCGCGGCGGTGTTCGTGTGCGTGGCGCCGTCGTAGAGGATCCGGTCGTAGATCTCGTCGGAGCAGACGATCAGGTTGTGACGGCGCGCGATGTCCGTGAGGCCGCGCAGCATCTCGTCGTCGTAGACGGCGCCGGTCGGGTTGTTCGGGTTGATGATCACCATTGCGCGGGTGCGGTCGGTGATCTTGCGCTCGATGTCCGCGAGGTCCGGCATCCAGTCCGACTGCTCGTCGCAGCGGTAGTGCACGGCGGTGCCGCCGGCCAGCGATACGGAGGCCGTCCACAGCGGGTAGTCAGGCGCGGGGACGAGCACCTCGTCGCCGTCGTCGAGCAGCGCCTGCATCGACATCTGGATCAGCTCGGAGACGCCGTTGCCGAGGTAGATGTCCTCGACGTCCAGCTCGATGCCCTTGGTCTGGTAGTGCTGCATGACCGCGCGGCGCGCGGAGAGCAGCCCCTTCGCGTCCCCGTACCCGTGGGCGTTGCCCAGGTTGCGGAGCATGTCCTCAAGAATCTCCGGCGGGCACTCGAAGCCGAAGGCCGCGGGGTTGCCGGTGTTGAGCTTGAGGATGCGATGACCTGCTGCTTCGAGCCGCATCGCCTCTTCGAGGACGGGGCCGCGGATCTCGTAGCAGACATTGGCGAGTTTCGTTGACTGGATCACCTGCATGACGGGAGCTTACGGGCCGTACGGGCGGTCCGCCGAGGTATTCGGGGTAGGAACAGGGGAGGCATATGTCCTGTTTCGCATGATGGGGCGGTGGCGGCCCGCTCCACCCTTGGAAACGGCGGCACCACGGCGTTCCGGCCTGCGGAATGGGTGAGGGCCGGCGGCGGCCGCGCCGTGGTGTTGCGCTCGTCACGCTCGTCGCTTCGAGGCGCGCGCGTACGAGGCGCGAGCGGGGGCCGGAAGCCCCCGGGCGCCGCCGGAGCATCGATGTCAGTGGTCGCCCGTACCGTTGTCGGTGGGGGAAGGGGCGGAACATGGAGCATCTGCGCATCATCGCGGGAGACGCGACGAGCCCGCAGGCCAAGGGGTCGAAGATCATCGCGCACGTCTGCAACGACATCGGCGGCTGGGGCAAGGGCTTCGTGGTGGCGCTCTCGAAGCGCTGGCCCGAGCCCGAGAAGGCGTACCGGGCCTGGCACCGGGGACGCAGCGGGAACGACTTCGGGCTGGGTGCGGTCCAGCTGGTCCAGGTGAAGCCGGACGTCTGGGTGGCCAACATGGTCGGCCAGCGCGGCATACGCACGGGCAGCGGAGGCCCCCCGATCCGCTACGACGCGGTGGAGCGCTGCCTGGCGGCGCTCGCCGGGCACGCGCTCGAACGGGAGGCCTCGGTCCACATGCCCCGCATAGGCTGCGGCCTGGCCGGCGGCAAGTGGCCCCGCATCGAACCGCTGATCACCCGGGCCCTGTCCGCCCGGGACGTGCCCGTGACGGTCTACGACCACGGATGAGCGCCGGACCGGGCGGCCGGCCGGCGTCCGTCCTCCGGGCCGGGCCGGGCCGGGCGGGGTCGTGCCGGTCCGGTCCGATGCGGGGCGTGATCCGTACGGTCGGCGTCAGGCGCAGCGGCCGGAGCACGGCTCCAGGATGACCAGCGGGATCTCGCGAGGGGCCGCCGCCGTCCGATAGTCGTCGAACAGGGGCCACAGGGCCGTCATGGCGGACCAGTAGACGTCCCGCTCGATCGGGCAGGCCGTCCGGGCCGTGGCCTGGAAGACGGCCGGGCCGACCTGCAGGCGGACCTCCGGGTGGGCGGCCAGGTTCCGGTACCAGGCAGGGTGCTCCGGCGCGCCCCAGTCGGCGGCGAGCACGATGTGCCGGCCCGCGTCCTCGGCGTAGATCAGCGGGGTCCGGGCGGTCCGGCCCGTGGTGCGGTCGACCGTGGTGAGCAGGAGCGTGGGGACTCCGTGCCAGAGGTGGCCGTCGAGTCCTCCGGTCGTCACGTAGTCCCGTACGTGCTCCCGTACGTGGCCCCGTTCACGGCCCGGCTTCGGGTCGGTGGGGTGGTCCCAGTCGATGGTGATCGTCTGCATGGCGGTGCCTCCGAGTCAGGCCCCCCGCGAGACTTAACGATCCTTCACCGATTCTGGATGCGGTCGACCCGGAGCGCGCTTTGTCTCTCATGATCACCATCGGTGAAACTGTGGCCATGACAAGGGAAAAGACGGGCCGCATCATCGGCGCGACATTCGGGCTCGCCTTCCTCCAGGTGAACGCGGGCACGCTGCCGACAGCCGCCGCCATCCCCGTGCGGGTCCTCGCGCTGATCGCCTTCCTGGCCGTGTTCCGTGGGGTGCGCCGCCTCCCCGCGCCCCGGCCCGCCGAGACCGCGGGCACCGTGGCGCGCCCGTACTTCGGACGGCGCTACGGGTACGTGGTGGGCGCCGAGGTGCTCGCCGCAGTCGCCGGGATCCTCGTCATCAACGACCTGTTGCACGCCCCGCACGCCATGGTCGCCTGGATCGCGTTCGTGGTCGGACTGCACTTCTTCGGGCTCGCGGCCGTCTGGCGGACGGCGTCGCTGAACCGGCTGGCCGCCGCGATGTCCGCGTGCGGCGCCACGGGCCTGGCGATGGCCGCCCTCGGTTCCTCCCAGGCGGCCATCGCCTCGGTCGCGGGGATCCTCCCGGGGGCGCTGCTGCTCGGCTCGGTCTGGTGGAGCCTGCGCGCATCCGCCACTCCCACGGACACCCCCATGGCCGCGGGCAGCGCTCCGTAGCGGCACGTGTGTGGCCCCGGTCCGGGGGTGCGGCCCCCGGGCCGGGGCCACCAGCAGCTTTCGTTCGGCGCCACCGCCCGCGCTACGGGAGATAGCGCTCGATGACCGCCGGGCCCTCCTTCTCGATCAGCTGGCGCGCCTTCTCGAGCCGCTCCGGAGTCGGCTCCATGCCTTGCACCATCACGAGGTCCTCGGGGTCGTACGGCCGTTCCCCGCCACTGAAGAGCTTGGCCGGCCGCTTGGGCTGCTGGTCCGATTCACTGTCCATCGGTTACCTCCTCGGAATGTCCCCCGATCCCCTCATCCTCCGGCGCCATCGCCATGAACGCACCTGCAGGGCCCCGGGCCCGCGCCGTCACGCCGAGGCGGCCGCCGCACAAGCCGTCAGAGCGACTATCGAGGCGCAGATGCTCAGGTTCACCGCCCGGTGCTCCCAGAACACCGCGACGAACTCGCGGAGGGTGGCGCTCGGCCAGAAGTACGTGGCCGTCGGGGAACCCAGCACCTGCCCGTTGACCCCGGCCCTGCGGGCCGTCATCGCGGCCCGGAAGGCGTGGAAGTTGTTGGTGACGACCACGCAGCGGTAGCCCGGGTCAGCGTCGAGCATGATCGTGCGGCTGAAGGCGAGGTTCTCCCTCGTCGTCCGGGAGCGGTCCTCGAGCCGTATCTGCTCCTCCGGGACGCCCTGCGCGATCAGCCAGTCGGCCATCGCCCGCGCCTCCGACAGCCTCTCGTCCGTCCCCTGCCCGCCCGAGACCAGCAGCAGCGGCACCCGGCCGCCGCGGGCCACCTGGGCGGCGTGGATCTGCCGGCCCTTCTCCAGCCGGGAGGCCAGCAGCGGCGGCACCCGCTCGCCGCAGATGAGGCCGGAGCCCAGCACCACCACGTAGTCGACGTCGCCGCGCACCGTGATCCGCCCGTAGAGGAAGGCGTACGCGAGGAAGCAGAGGAAGAGGAAGGAGACGTAGCCGACGAGCATGACCAGGCCCGCCACCATCGTGTCCGCGACGCGCGAGCCCCGGCCGGCCACCCCGAGGACCAGCGCGATCAGCGCGAAGATCCCGACGCCCGCCGCCATGGACAGCATGTTGGTCGGACTGCGGCCCTCCTTGCGGATCATCGTCAGGCCGTTGCGGATCAGGTAGCCGCCGAGTACGAGCGTGCCGACCGTCGGCACGAGCAGCACCAGCAGGACCGCGATCGCGTCCAACGGTGACGGCAGCTCAGGTATCTGGAACAGCAGGCCCGTCGACCCGAACATCAGGGTGAGGCCCAGCAGGACCGCGTTCCGGAAGCGCCGGCGGTCCTCCCGCACGCTCACGCAGAAGAGGACGAAGAACAGCGCGGCGGGGACGAAAGCGAGCATGCCGCCCATCGTAGGCGGACGGCCCGAAACGCCCGGCGGCCCGCAACGGCCTCGAGGTCTCAACGGCCTCGTGGTCTCAACGGCCCCCCGCGGTCTCACGGGCCTCAACGGCCCTGGTACGGCGTCCTGCGGATCGAGCGGCCCGCCAGGACGTCCGTCCTGCGCCCGTCCCGCATCACGAACCGGCCGTCGATCAGCACGTGCGGGATCCCCGCCGGCAGCGCACGCGGGTTCTCGTACGTCGACCCGGCCGCCACCGTGTCCGGATCGAACAGGACGAGGTCGGCGCGGTGGCCGGCGTGCACCAACCCCCGGTCGGGCAGCCGCAGTCGGGCCGCCGGGCGGCCGGACAGGTGGGCCACGCACTCCTCCAGCGAGAGCACGCCGAGCTCGCGCACGTAGCGCCCGAGGTAGTGCGGGAAGGTGCCGTACGCCCGCGGATGCGGTTTCGCGCCCTGGAGGATGCCGTCGGAGCCGCCGGTGTGGACCCGGTGGCGCATGATCGCCCGGACGTTCTCCTCGTGGCCGACGTGCTGGAGGATCGTCGGCCCCAGCCGGTCCTCCACCAGCAGCCGCCGCGCGGTGTCCCAGTCCCGCAGGCGCGTGCCGACGTACGCCCCCTGCGCGGGGTCCGCAGTCCCCGAGACCTCGATCGTCGCCCAGTCGACGGGGACGCCGTGGCAGCCGTCGGCCCCGGTCACCTCCAGCGCGTACCGGATCCGCTCGGCCTCGGCGTCGTCGCGCAGGCGGGCGAGGCCGGCCTCGGGCCCGCCCTCGTTCGCCCAGCTCGGCAGGAGCGCGACGAGGGTGGTGCAGCCCGGGGTGTACGGGTAGGAGTCGAGGGTGATGTCGGCCCCGGCGGCGAGGGCCTCGTCGAGGAGGGCGAGCAGGGCGCCCGCCCGGCCCTCGTTCTCCGCGAAGTTCATGGTGGCGTGCGCGAGATGGAGTGCGCAGCCGGCCTCCCGGCTCAGCTCGACCATCTCGGCGTACGCGTCGAGCGCGCCGCGCCCGTACGAGCGGTGGTGCGGGCAGTAGTAGCCGCCGTACGCGGCCACCACCCGGCACAGCTCGGTCAGTTCGGCGCCGGACGCGTACATGCCGGGGGTGTAGGTGAGCCCCGAGGACATGCCGACGGCGCCCTGCGCGAGCCCCTCCGCGACGAGCGTACGCATCCGGTCGAGCTCGGCGGGGGTGGTCGGGCGGTCGTCCCAGCCCAGCGCGTACGCACGGACCGTGCCCTGCGGGACGAGGTACGCGGCGTTGACGGCGATGCCGGCGCGGTCGAGCCGGTCCAGGTAGCCGGCCACGTCCCGCCAGGTGAACTCGACGTCGTCGCCCGGGCCGTTCCAGCCGGTGATGGCGGCCCGCACGCCGGCCAGGGTGCGGTCGTCGACGGGCGCGTACGAGAGCCCGTCCTGGCCGAGGACCTCGAGGGTCACGCCCTGGGCGGCCTTGGCGCTGTGGTCCGGGTCGCGGAGCAGCGCGAGGTCGCTGTGGGCGTGCATGTCGACGAAACCGGGGGCCAGCGCGAGGCCGTGCGCGTCGACGGTGTGCCGGCCGCCGGAGCGGATCCGGCCGATCTCGGCGATCCGGCCCTCGTGCACGCCGACGTCGGCGGTGTACGAGGGCCCGCCCGTGCCGTCGACGACGCGGGCCCCGCGGATGACCAGGTCCACCGGCGCGGCTAGAAGAAGGTGCGGACGTAGTCGGTGACCGTGCCGTCGGCCGCGACGACCGGGATCAGCGGCCACTTCTCGAAGATCGTGCAGGGGTGGGACATGCCGAGCGCCACCCAGTCGCCGACGTCCACCGCGTCCGCGGAGTCGGTCTCCAGCCAGGCGTGCTGGTCGGACAGTTTGACCACGCGGACGCCGGTGGCCGGGCGCTCCTCGCCGGTGAGGGCGTCGCGGATCAGCTCCGCCTCGGGCAGGCCCAGGTCGTAGGCGATGTCGCGCTTGCCGGCGTTGACGAAGGCCTGCGTGGGGGAGGGGCGGGAGACGACCTGGGTCCAGAGCCGGAAGGCGGGGCGCAGGCCGCCCTCCTCCGGGACGCGGTTGAAGGGGGTGAGGCGGGTGTACCAGCCGTGGTCGTGGGAGACGTACGCGCCGGAGCGCAGCAGCCGCAGCGTGGGCCGCGACAGCTCCGGGAGCTCGCCGAACACGTCGGCGACGGCGTCGAACCAGGCGGAGCCGCCGGCGCTGACGACGATCTCGTCGAGGTCGGGGGAGAACCGCCCGGCCCGGTCGAACTCGACGGCGAGCGCGGTGAGCCGGCGCAGGTACGCGTGGACGGAGTCCGGGTCGGCGCCGGGGACCTCGGCCTCGTACCCGGCGATGCCGACGAGGCGCAGGGTGGCGGCCCCGGCCACGGCGTCGGCGACGGCCCGGCAGTCCTCGTCGGTCCGCGCACCGGTACGGGCGCCCTCGCCGGCGCCGAGCTCGATGACGACGTCGACGACCTGGGGCTGCCCCTGCAGGGCCCGGTCCATGAGCTGGACCCCGCGCACGGAGTCGACGTAGCAGACGAAGCGGAAGCCGGGGTCGGCGGCGAGCTCGGCGGCCACCCAGCGCAGGGCGGCCGGGTCGACGAGCTCGTTGGCCAGGAAGATCCGCTGGATGCCGAAGGCGCGGTAGACGCGGGCCTGGTGGGGGACGGCGGCGGTGATGCCCCAGGCGCCGTGCTCGAGCTGGCGCTGGAAGAGCTGCGGCGCCATGCAGGTCTTGCCGTGCGGGGCGAAGGCGAGGCCGTGCCGGGCGGCGTACGTGCCGAGGGCGGTGAGGTTGTGCTCCAGCGCGTCGGCGTCGAGCGTGAGGACGGGGGTGGTGAAGCCGCCGGTGTAGAGGTCCCGCTTCTCGGCCGTCAGCTGGCCGACGGTGAGTTCCGCCCGCTCGGCGTCGGGCGGCAGCCCCTTGAACCGGTGGTCGACCGGTTCGTCGGCGAGCCGGCGGACTGCGTCGGTGCCCATGCGGATTCCTCCTTGCGTTGCATAAGCTGCAACGCTCGTTGCGTGCTGTGCCTAGGGCTGTCTAACATCCCTGGTGTGAAGGGTCAACGTCCCGCCCCGTGTCTCGGGTTCCACTGCGGACGGAAGGGCATGGCGTGAGTCAGTCGGTGGAGCGGGCGCTGCGGATCCTGCCGCTTCTCGCGAAGGGTGCGGCGGGGCTCGGCGACGTCGCCGAGGAGCTCGGCGTGCACAAGAGCACGGCCCTGCGCCTGTTGCGCACCCTGCACGAGCACGGCTTCGTCTACCGCCAGCCCGACGGCCGCTACCGCCTCGGCGCGCAGCTCTTCGCGCTGGCCGGGCAGGCCCTGGAGCACCTGGACGTCCGGGCCGTCGCCCACCCCCACCTCGCCGAGCTGGCCAGGCTCACCGGGCACACCGTGCACCTCGCCCTCCACCAGGACGACGAGGTGGTCTACGTCGACAAGGTCGACAGCCGCTACCCCGTCCGGATGTACTCCCGCATCGGCAAGCCCGTCCCGCTCACCGTCGCCGCCGTCGCGAAGCTGCTGCTGGCCGACCTCCCCGAGGCCGAGCGCCGCAGCCTCGCCGAGCGCATCGACTACCCCCGCTACACCGCCCGCTCCACCCCCGACGCGCAGGCCTTCCTGCGCGAGCTGGACCTCGTACGGGAACAGGGCTGGGCCGCCGACCTGGGCGGGCACGAGGAGTCGATCAACTGCGTCGGGGCGCCCGTGCGCGGGCCGGACGGGCGGGTCGTCGCCGCGCTGTCCGTCTCCGCGCCCGGCGTGGTCGTCCCCGCCGAGGGGCTGCTCGAACTGCTGCCCCTGGTCCTGCGCACCGCCGACACCGTCAGCCGGGAGTACTCCGGCTCCCCCGAGAACGACGAGGACACCCCGTGACCGAGAAGACCGCCCTCACGCCCGACACCCACACCACCCCGCCCGCGAAGTTCTCGCACGGCGTGCGCAAGGGGAACATCCTCCAGGTCGCCGGCCAGGTCGGCTTCCTCCCGCACGTGGACGGCCGGCCGCCCACCCCCGCCGGGCCGACGCTGCGCGAGCAGACCCTCCAGACGCTGGAGAACGTCCGCTCCGTACTGGAGGCCGGCGGCGCGGGCTGGGACGACGTGATGATGATCCGCGTGTACCTCACCGACACCGGGCACTTCGCCGAGATGAACGCCCTCTACAACGCCTACTTCGAGGAGCAGGGCCTCAAGGAGGCCCCGGCCGCCCGCACCACCGTGTACGTAGGGCTGCCCGCGGGCCTCCTGATCGAGATCGACGCCCTCGCCGTCCTCGGCTGACCGGACGTCTCAGAAGGGCCAGTTGACGCCCAGCCACACCCCGCCCCCCGAAACGAGCGCGGAGCCCAGCCAGCCGATCAGCCGCGCGGGCCGCCGGGCGAGACTCATCTCGAAGGAGCCGACCCGCAGTTCGAAATAGGGCCGGGGCCTGGCGACGGGGCGGGACGCAGGGGTGCGATCGGCCATGGCGGAACTCCCTCATCTCGCGGTCGCGCCCTGTGCGCCGACCGCTCTGCACACAGGCCATCACGGCCGCAGCGGGCCCCGCGCGTTCACGGAAGCTCGCAGTCCGTTCCGGACGCGGGGGCTTGTCCGGGACAGGCCCGCGGCTTGGAGGCCTCCGGGACAATCGGCGCCATGAACGACTCGTGGCGTCGGTTCCGTGCCGATCTCCAGGCGCTGAAGGACGCGTCCGGGATGACCTACCGGGAGCTCGCGGAAGCCGACTCGTCCCTGTACAGATCCACGGTCCACGGCCTGCTGGAGCCGGCGGACAGGCGGGCCGGCAAGGAGTGCACCGGGCTGCTGGAACGCCTCGTCTCGGTACTGCTCGCGCACACCGCCCCGGGCGAACCGGCCGGCGTTCCCTGGCGGGACCGGGCATCCTGGCACAGCCGCTGGGAGGCACTCGACGACCGCGGCCGCGTCGATCCTTCGCCGCCGGGCGGCGGGAGCGGCGGGGTGCTCGGCTGGGACGACCCGCTGGAGAAGGCGGGCATGGGCGCCGACACGGAATCCGCCTGGCTGACGGGGCCCCGGCTCACCCGCATGGCAGCGGTCATCGGCGAGCTGGCGGCGCTGGGCCTCTACCGCCAGGCACGCGATGTCGCCCGGGAGCTCCTGCGCTGCGCGGAAGGATCCCTCCGGCCGTACGACCCGGGGATGCTTGCGGCACGCCACGTCGCCGCGTACTGGACGGGTGAGGCGGGGGAGGTGCGCGAGGCGCGCGAATCGACCGCGGGCCTTTCGGCCGACTGCCTCGAACTGCTGGGAGCGCAGCACCCGCTCACCCGGCTCGCCGCACTCCGTCTGGCCGCGTGGACCACCAGCGCGGGCGACCCGGCGCAGGGACGCCGCCTCCATCGGGACCTTGCAGGCAGCGGCCCCGCGGACCGGATCACCCTGCTCGCCCGGCTCGGTGCGGTCCGCGCCGGCTTCCTGGTCGGCGACACGGAGGAGGCCCTTGACCGTCTCGCGGGCCTGCTGCCCGATCTCACCGCGGAGTACGGGCGCCACCACCCCGTGGTGCTCGGCGCCCGCATGCGACAGGTGCTGGGGCGGCGGCGGTCAGGCCGGCGCAGGCCGTGCACCCTGGAGGCACTGGACGACCTCGTGTGCGAGGCGAGCGAACACCTGGGGTCGGCACATCCGCTGACCCTGTCCCTCCGGGGCCGCCACGCCATGTCCTTGTACAGGCACGGAGACTTCTCGTGCGCATGCGTACTGGCCGAGGAGGCTTACGGGGAAGCGGTGCGTGTGAACGGCCAGGACCACCCCGACAGCCTTGCCGCCGGCAGCTGCCTGGCAGTCATCCTGGCAGGGTTCGACCTGGTGGCGTCCGAGGCGCTGTTCCGGCAGTTGCACGGTCGGAGCCGGGACGCATTGGGCGCGGACCACTACCGCACCCTGGGGATCGCCCACAACCTCGCCGTGGTGCTGCACCACGACGACCCCCGGGCGGCCCGACAGCTGTACGAAGAGGTGCGCGAGGCGCGGACCCGTGTGCTCGGCGCGGAACACCCCGGCACGCTGGCCACTTGTTTCGCCCTCGCCCACACGGTGCTGCTCGTCGACGGCGCATCGGCTGCCCGACCGCTCTTCGAGGACGTCCACCGCGCCCGTCTGCGGGTGCTCGGGCCCGCCCACCGTGACACGAGGCGCACCCTCAGGTTCCTGGTGGAGGAGGGCGCCCCGGCCCTGGCCCCGGCCCCGGCCCCGGCCGGCGTTCGGGAGCCGTCCGGCGACCCGCCCCCGCCAGGCTCCTGAACGCCGGCCGGGGGGGGGCCCGGGGGGGGGGGGGTCCGGGTGTTATGTGCGCCTCTGGGTGCAAGGCCGTTCCCGTCTTTTTCTCT
>NZ_JBVIGX010000003.1:0-80328 GCF_055570595.1 Streptomyces sp. NPDC031132 | reverse complement strand
TTGCAGCAAATGCCCCCCCTCTCCCCCCCCCCCTCCCCCTCCCCCCCCCCCCCCCCCCCCCCCCCCCCCCCCCCCCCCCCCCCCCCCCCCCCCCCCCCCCCCCCCCCCGCCCCTGGTGGCGGGGCGCCCCGGTGTCACGCGTCCGCTAGGCGGCGCAGTACTGCGACTGCTTGCCGATCGAGCGGTACATGCAGTCCGCGTTCTCCAGCAGCTGCAGGACGGCGTCGCGGTTGCGTGCCGTCTCGCGGTCGATCACCTCGTCCGGCGGGTAGAAGCCGCCCCCGCCGCCCGTCTCGGACGGGTACATCTCGAAGGTGTAGGCGAAGATCTTCTGGTTGCCCCACAGCCAGTCGTCGATCGTCCCGTCCGTGATGTACAGGTCGCTCGACTGCTCCGGCGTGTAGCCGTTGCTGTGGGCCATGCTCGTGCCGATGGTCTTGTACACGGCGAGGTCGTCGGCCGTCAGGCCCGGCGCCGTGTCGTTGTACGTCCACCCGAACGGCCAGAGCACCAGCTCGCTGTACGTGTGGAAGTCGATGGCGGCGGTGATCTGCTGCTTGCCGCCGACCACGCGGCTGCGGACGAAGTCCGCGACCACCTTCACCTCGGGCCCGGACTCGGCGGCCGCACCGCGGTAGGTCTCGGAGCTCTTGCTGCCGCTGGAGCCGCCGCAGCAGCCCCACTTGTAGTTCCAGTTCCGGTTCAGGTCGGTGCCGACGTACGAGGAGCCCGAGTTCGGCTGCCGGTTCTTGCGCCAGGAGCGGTAGGAGCCGGTCGCGATGTCGTACTCGCCGCCGTCCGGGTTGAGGTCCGGCACGATCCAGATCTCACGGCCGTTGACCATGTTGGTGATCCGCGTGTCGCTGCCGTACTTGGAGCCGAACTCCTTGAGCAGGTAGAGCGCCATCTCGACGGTCAGGTGCTCGCGGGCGTGCTGGTGGTGCGTGAAGAGCACCTCGGGCTCGTTCTCGTCGGTCGCGACGTTGTCGCTGATCTTGATGGCGACGATGTCCCGGCCCTGGTACGACTTTCCGATCACCTTCTTGCTCATGATCGAGGGGTACTGCGCGATGCGCTGGTCGATCTCCGTGTTCGCCTCGGCGTAGTTGTGGTACATCGAGTCCTTGGACGGGAAGTCCATCGGGCTCGCCGCCACGCCCCGCTCGGAGCGGTCCGGCGGCCCGGGCAGCGCGGTCAGCTCGTATCCGAGCGCCCGCAGCTGCTTGGCCTGCGCGGGGTCGGCGCTGACGACGACCGAGCGGGCGTCGACCTCGTCGATCGAAACACCCGTACGGAGCAGGGCCGTTCGCTCGGCGGCCGTGGACGGGCCCTTGATCTCGTACTGGACGACGGACTCGTCCTGGGTGGCGGTGGACGGGGTGGGCGGTGGGGCCGCCGTCGCGCTCATGCCGTAGGCGGGTGCGCCGAGCGCGAGAGCGAGCAGGGCCGCCGTGACGGCGGCCCTGCGTCGGGTGTGGAGCCGCATGCGTTCTCCTGGGTGGGAGTGTGGGGGTAGCCGTGCGGACGCGCACAGCGTGCTCTCGTGGCATGTCCCGGTCAAGAACTGCATTCCGGCCAAATCTGCCGGACGGCCACCCGCCGGGACGGCCACCCCCACACGTACCGCCTAGGGCAGGCCGTGAACCTTCGGCCCCACCGCATTGGACCAAGCGCCACCCGCCTTGGCGTCCCAGTTGGTCGACCAGGTCATCGCGCCGCGCAGCCCCGGGTAGGTCTTCGAGGGCTTGAACGATCCGCAGTTCGTGCCCCTGGCCAGGCAGTCCAGGGCGTTGTTCACGATGGTCGGCGAGACGTACCCGCTGCCCGCGCCGCTCGGCGAGGCCGGGACGCCGATGCCCACCTGCGAGGGGTCGAGCCCGCCCTCGAGCTGGATGCAGGCCAGGGCGGTGAGGAAGTCCACCGAGCCCTGCGAGTAGACCTTGCCGTCGCAGCCGTTCATCGAGCCGCTGTTGTAGTACTGCATGTTGACGACGGTGAGGATGTCCTTGATGTTCAGCGCCGTCTTGAAGTAGCCGCCCGCCGTCGACTGCATGTCGATGGTCTGCGGGGCCATCGTGATGACGAGCGAGGAGCCGGCCTTGGCGGACAGCGAGCGCAGCGCCTGCGTCATGTAGGTCGGGTTGAGGCCGTTCTCCAGGTCGATGTCGATCCCGCTGAAGCCGTACTCCTGCATCAGCGCGTACGCCGAGTTCGCCAGGTTGTTCGCGGAGGCCGAGTCGCTTACGGAGATGGTGCCCTTCTCGCCGCCGATCGAGAGGATGACGGACTTGCCGGCCGCCTTCTTCGCGGCGATGTCCGCCTTGAACTGGGCCACCGTGTAGCCGCCGAGACCTGCCGAGTCGAGATTGAAGGTGATGGCCCCGGGCGTGGTCGTGGCGTCGGCGAAGGAGACGGCGATGATGTCGTACTGGGACGAGACGTCCGAGATCTTCTGGACGGTCGCGCCGTTGTTGAAGTTCTGCCAGTAGCCGGTCAGCGCGTGCTTGGGGACCGAGGGGTTCGGGTTCGGGTTCCCGCCGCCGGTCGTCGTGCCGGTCACCGCCGCCGACTTCGGGCCCTCGCCGGCCGCGTTGTACGCGCTCACCTGGAAGGAGTACGAGGTGGCGGCGGCGAGCCCGGTGATCTGCGCGGGGGAGCCGGACACGGTCCTGACGCGGACGCCGTCCTGATAGACGTGATAGCCGGTCGCCCCGCCGACCGCGTTCCACGAAAGGGTGAGCCCGGTCGCGCTCTGGCCGGAAACGGCGGTCCCCGCCGGGGCGCCGGGGACGGACGGTCCGGGGTCGGTGCCGCCGCCCCCGTCCGGGCCGAAGACGCTGAAGTCGTCGACGGCGTACGCGGGCTGCCCGTACCAGCCGTGCGTCCACACGGTGACCTGGGTGGTGTTCGGGCCCGTGGTGAAGGTGGTCGACAGCTTCTGCCAGCCGCCGCCCGAGCCGGGGGTCCAGGTGGACACGTCCTGCGTGCCGGTCCCGGTCGCGCCGAGGTACACGTACGAGCCCTGCACCTGCTCGCTGAGGGTGTACGTCGAGTTCGGCTTGACCGTGACGGTCTGACTGCACTGCGCGCTGTCCTGGCCCGCCGGGGTGCCCTTGAGGGCGGCGGCCCCGGCGTACACGGGCGAGGACACGACGGCCCCGCTCCCGGAGGTGCAGCTCCAGTTGGCGAGCCCGGACTCGAAGCCTCCGTTGCGGGCGACGTTGACGTCCGCGGCCTGCGCGGTGCCGGTGGCGAGGGCGGTCAGGCCGCCCGCGGTCAGGGTGGCGGCGCCCAGGAGGGCGAGCGAGCGTATGCGGTTCACGTGGTCTCCGTGGGGGGAGAAGGGGATGTGAAGGGGGTGGTGAAACAGGCGGAGGAGCAGGCGGAGGAACGCCGGGGGTCGTAAGTGGGGGAAACCCCGTCGGCGTTGGCGACGCGTTGGCCCCAAGTTGGTCCAGACCAATCCCCGTGTCAAGACTCTTTGCAATGTGGCTTGAATTGATCGGGCATCCGATCCCGGTTGTCCGGGTTTCCCGCCACCTGTGACAGGCGCCTGCAGCACGGGAATTCCCAAGGCCCTGCCCCGCCAGGGAGGACGCGGATATGGTGCTGGGGCAAGGGGGAAGGGCGCCGATCGTTTGCGGTCGCGCAGGGGTGCGCGTACGCGACGGCGGCGCCGACGTATGGGGCGTACGGGGTGAACAGGGGGATTCGCGTGCCGACCGCCATTGCCGTCACCAGCGCCGATCTGGTGCTGCCGGCCCCTGACCGGCACACACCGCCGGCCGTCGTGCTGCACCCGCCGGGACAGCTCGACCTGGCGGGCGCGCTCGCCGAGACGAGCGCCCTGCTGGAGCGCCACGGCCACCTCGTGGTCTTCGTGCCGCCCTGGCTGCCGACGGCGACCGTCCAGCGGCTGCACACGGTGCGGGCCATCCTGGAGACCGACCGGATCGCACTCCTCGACCTCGATCTGCCCCCACTGGCCACCGCCCTGCTGGTACGTCAGCTGCGCCAGCTCAGCGTCTGCGACTTCAGCCCCGGGGTCATCGCCTCCGCGGCCCGGCTGCTGTCCCACTACATCCACGCGGGGGCCCTGCTGGGCTCGGTCGCCAAACTGGACCGGGTCGCGGTCGGCCTCAAGGCCCACGCACGGTCGTGGTCGCCGCACGCGCAGTTCGCCGTACTGGCCCACCCGACCCCGCACCTGGTCAGGCTGAGCGGCTCCGGCGGCAAGGCCCACGGCGGGCGCGGCGGACACGCAGGGCACGGAGGGCGCGGCGGAGGCGGGCGCTCCGGGGGTGCCGCGGGCGCCGGGCTGCCGCCCGGCCCCGGTTTCGCGACCCACCTCACCTTCGCCCGCGGCCAGCTCGCCTCCGACTGGGTGACGGCCGAACTCGCCCCCGCCTGGCAGGTCCAGGGCGTGATGGAGAACCCGCTCCCGGCCGACTCGCCGATCTGGTGGGCCACGACGAAGCTCGTGGAGTTCGCCGCCGCCATCCCGGACCCGTCCGTGCTCTACCAGCTCGTCGCCTCCGTCCGGCGCGAGCAGTGCCACTGGTGCGGCCTCGAGCTCATCGGCGACCGCTGCGGATTCTGCGCCGCGCCGCTGGCCGCACCACCGCCGGCCGAGGGCGGGAGCCGGACGGCACCCCCGGCGTTCTCCGGCTCCCCCGGCTCCTCCCGACCAAGACACTGACCGGCCCGAACGAACGAAGAACGGCGAGGTAGTACGGCACATGAACTCACGCCAGCGCCGCGGCGTCATCCTGCTGCTCCTGTCGGTCCTGTGCGCCCTCGCGGCGTTCGGCGGGGTCCTCGTGGTGATCGGCGACGTCAATTCCAAGGTCGGGGCCGAGGTCGTCGCCTACCGCGCCAAGGGCGACATCGCGCCGTACAGCCCGCTGTCGGCGGGCCAGTTCGAGGAAGTCTCGATCCCCAAGCGCTGGCTGTCCGACACCGCCGTCACCGACCTCGGGCAGCTCAAGGACAAGATCACGCTCACCACCCTGCGCAAGGGCTCGCTGCTCCAGGCGGGCATGTTCGTCGACAAGCCGCAGCTCCAGCCCGGGGAGCAGGAGATCGCCATCATGATCGACGCGGCGACCGGCGTGGCCGGCAAGATCTACTCCGGGGCCAAGGTCAACATCATCGCCACCTTCAAGGGCGCCAAGGACACCGAGCCCTCGCGGTCGGTGATCATCGTGGCCAACGCCCGCGTCCTGAACGTCGGCAAGCTCACCGCCCTCGACAAGGACAGCGACAAGAAGGGCCCCGCCGAGGCGGTCCCGATCACCTTCGCCCTGAACACCAAGGACACCCAGCGCGTCGCGTACGCCGAGTCCTTCGCGGAGCACGTACGCCTGGCCCTGGTGGCCCCCGGCACCGACTCCGCGCCCGGCGCGAGCGACCGTACGTACACCCTCGACGGGGACAAGTGAGGCCCGGATGACCACCCGAATCCTCCCCGCGGCCGGCGACCCGGACGCCGCCCGCGCCATCTCCACCCTCCTCAGCCAGCTCCCGGCCGCCGAGCCGGGCGCCCCGGTCCCCGACTCCACCACGCTGCTGGACACCCTGGGGCGGCTGGCCGCCGAGTCCATCGACGAACTGCCCGAAGTGGTCCTCGTCCACGAGCGGATCGGCCCGGTGCCCGCGCTCGACCTCATCCGCGAGGTCGCGCTCCGCTTCCCGGCGGTGGGTGTGGTCCTGGTGTCCTCGGACGCGGGCCCGGCGCTGTTCTCCGCCGCCATGGACTCCGGCGCGCGGGGTCTGATCGGGCTGCCGCTCGCGTACGAAGAACTCGCCGCCCGCGTCCAGGCCGCCGCCCAGTGGTCCGTGGGCGTACGCCGCCACCTGGGCCGGGGAGCCGACGTGTTCACCGGCCCCGGTGGCAAGGTGGTCACCGTCACCGGGGCCAAGGGCGGCGTCGGCACCACCTTCACCGCCGTGCAGTTCGCGCTGGCCGCGGCCGCCGCCGGGCGGCGCACCGCCCTGGTCGACATGGACCTCCAGGCCGGCGACGTCGGTTCGTACCTCGACGTGCAGTTCCGGCGCTCCATCGCCGACCTCGCCGGCATCCACGACATCTCGCCGCGGGTGCTCCAGGACGCGGTGTACGACGACCGGACCGGGCTGGCGCTGCTGCTGGCCCCGGCCGACGGCGAGCGCGGCGAGGAGGTCGACGAACGCGCCGCCCGGCACATCGTCGGCGCCCTGCGCAGCCGGTACGAGCTGGTCGTCATCGACTGCGGCACCCAGGTGACGGGCGCCAACGCGGCCGCCGTGGAGATGGCGGACGTGGCGGTCCTGGTCACCACCCCGGACGTGGTCTCCGTACGGGCGGCGAAGCGCCTGGTCCGGATGTGGGAGCGGCTCCAGGTCCGCAAGGCGGAGGACACCGCGATGGTGGTCAACCGCTGGAGCAAGCACACGGAGATCCAGCCCGCGCTCATCGAGAAGATCACCAAGACCCGGGCCACCCGGACCCCGGTGCCGGCGGCCTTCAAGGAGCTCCAGGCGGTCGTGGACGCGGGACGGGTGCAGGACCTCGACAACCGCTCCAGCGTGAAGCAGGCGCTGTGGACACTGGCGGGCGAACTCGGCCTGCTGGCACCCCCGTCCACGGCAGAGACCGCGGCCGCGGCCTCCGGAACCCCGGGCGCGGCACTGGCCGTACGGGCCCCCGGCCCGGTGGCGCGCCTGCGGGGCGGCGACCGGGGCGCGGCGGGCCCCTGGCTGCGCCGCAGCCGGGAGGGCTGACGGATGCCCGCGCGGAGACCCGTCCGCGCCGCCCGGGCAGACCGCGGCCAGGTGGCGATCGAGTTCGTCGGCATGGTGCCGCTGATCCTGCTGCTCGTGGCGGCGGTGTGGGAGTGCGTCCTGATCGGGTACGCCTTCTCCCTGGCGGGCAACGCGGCGGACGAGGCGGCCCGGGTCGGCGCGGTGCACGGGGGCGGGGCGTGCGATGCCGCTGCGCGGCGGCACGTCGGGGGCGCCTGGAACATGAGCGTGGACTGCGGTGAGTCGGGCGACGTCTACAAGGCGACCGTGAGGCTCAACCTCCCGGTCTTCTTCCCGGGCCTGGACATCGGCACCCCCATCACGGGCGAGGGCGGCTCCGCGAAGGAGAAGGAGTGACGTGAACCGGAAATGGCGCTCCGCGGACCGGGGCCAAGTGGCCCTGGAGTACATCGGCTTCATCCCCATCCTGCTGTTCGTCGCCCTGTGCGGGATCCAGCTCGGCTGGGTCGCGTACGTGGAGCAGCAGGCGGACACGGCCGCCCGTACCGCGGCCCGCGTGGAGGCCCGCAAGGGCGAGGGCGGGGAGGCCGCCGGCAAGGCGGCGATCCGGCCGAGCCTGGCCTCGCTCGCGCAGATCGACGTGGCCGAGACGTCCGACGCCGTCACCGCGACGGCCCGCATCACGGTCAAGTCGATCGTGCCCGGCCTGGACTCCTACACGGCAGAGCGGACGGCGATCATGCCCAACGACGACCCGAAGGTGACCGGACCATGAGCCTGCGTTCCCGGGTCAACACCCCCGACGACCGGCACAGTCCCCGCGAGGACGGCCGGCTGGTCTCCGCGTACCGGGCGAAGTTGCTCGAGGAGATCGACCTCGCCGAGATGTCCGCGCTCGCGCCCGCCGAGCGCCGGGCCCGACTGGAGCGCGTACTCGGGCACATCATCAGCCGTGAGGGGCCGGTCCTCTCCACCGTCGAGCGGGCGCAGCTGATCCGCCGGGTCGTGGACGAGGCGCTCGGCCTCGGTGTGCTCGAACCGCTCCTCGAGGACGCCTCGATCTCCGAGATCATGGTCAACGGCCCGGACCAGATCTTCGTCGAGCGCGCCGGCCGGGTGGAGCAGCTGCCCCTGCGCTTCGCCTCGCACGAGCAGCTGATGCAGACCATCGAGCGGATCGTCTCCACCGTCAACCGCCGTGTGGACGAGGCCAATCCGATGGTCGACGCCCGCCTGCCCAGCGGCGAGCGCGTCAACGTGATCATTCCGCCGCTGTCCCTGACCGGGGCCACGCTCACGATCCGCCGCTTCCCGCGCGCGTTCACCCTGCACGAGATGATCGGCCTCGGCTCGCTGGACGAGCAGATGCTCCTGCTCCTGTCCGGCCTGGTCCAGGCGAAGATGAACGTCATCGTGTCGGGGGCCACCGGCACCGGGAAGACCACGCTCCTCAACGCCCTCTCCGGCCTGATCCCGGAGGGCGAGCGGATCATCACCATCGAGGACTCGGCGGAGCTCCAGCTCCAGCAGGCGCACGTCATCCGCCTCGAATCCCGCCCGGCGAACGTGGAGGGCAAGGGCCGGATCACCATCCGTGACCTCGTACGCAACTCCCTGCGCATGCGCCCCGACCGCATCATCGTCGGCGAGGTCCGCGGCGGCGAGACCCTCGACATGCTCCAGGCGATGTCGACCGGCCACGACGGCTCCCTGGCCACCGTCCACGCGAACAGCGCCGAGGACGCCCTGATGCGCCTGCAGACCCTCGCCTCCATGTCCGAGGTGGAGGTCCCCTTCGAGGCCCTCCAAGACCAGATCAACAGCGCGGTGAACGTGGTCGTCCAGCTGACCCGCTTCGGCGACGGCTCGCGCCGCGTCACGGAGATCGCCATCCTCGACTCGCACGGCCGCGAGCCGTTCCGCATCACCACCGTCTGCCGGTTCGCCGCCCAGCCGATGGGCCCCGACGGCCGCGTCCACGGCTACTTCGAGTACTACCCGCTGCCGCGCCGGATCGCGGACCGCCTCTACATGAACAACCAGCCGATCCCGCAGGCCTTCGGGGTCGCCCTGTCCGACGACCAGCTCGCCACCCGCATCACCCGGACCGCCCTGTGAACCCACTCGTCCTCCTCACCCTCGGCGCCACGCTGCTGGCCTGCGTCCTCGTGGTCGCGGGCGCCCACGCCTACGCCGCCGGCCGCGCCCAGCGCGCCGCCCTCATCGACCGCCTCGCCACGGACGGCGCACCGGCGCCGGCGGGCCGCAGGCGCCGCTTCCCCGGCGTGGACCGGCGCCTGCGCAGGACCGCGCTGGGCAAGCGGATCGAGGTGAAGCTGGCCGTGACCGGCCTGGACCTCACCCCCGGCGAGTTCTTCGTCTACATGCTGATGTCCGTGGCCGGCGTCTGGCTGGTCGCGGCGAGCTTCCTGGCCCCGTTCTTCGGCCCGGTGGCCGGGCTGATCGGCCTGTGGGCGGCGGACGCCTTCCTCAACTGGCAGCGGGCGCGCCGTACCGAGCGGTTCATCAACCAGCTGCCCGAGCTCGCCCGCATCCTCGCCAATGCCACCCAGGCCGGGCTGGCCCTCCGTACGGCCATCGCCATAGCGGCGGAGGAGCTGGAGGCTCCGGCGGGCGAGGAGCTCGCGCGCGTCGCCGACCGGCTCGCCGTCGGCCACTCCATCGAGGAGTCCCTCGGCGAGATCGCCGAACGGCTTCCCTCCCGCGAACTGGTCGTCCTCGTCTCCACCCTCGTCCTGTCCGCGCGCGCGGGCGGCGCCATCGTCGGCAGCCTGCGCAACCTCACGGTGACGCTGGAGCAGCGCAAGGAGACGCGGCGCGAGATCCGCACCCAGCTCTCCCAGGTGACGGTGACGGCCTACCTGGTACCGGCGATCGGACTCGGCTCGCTGCTGCTGGTGAACGTGATGATGCCGGGCGCGCTGGACCGGATGACCGGCGCGTTCATCGGCCAGACGGCGGTGCTGGTGGCGATCGGGCTCTTCACGCTCGGCTTCGTCCTGATCCGCCGCCTCTCGAAGATCGACGTGTGAGGGGGCGACGGACATGACGGCTCTACTGCTGGCCCTGCTGCTGGGGGTGTCGGTCTTCGGCGCCTTCCACGGCATCCGCCTCTACCGCGCCGAGACGAAACTGCCGAGCGACCTGGCGCTCGCCCTGGAGGTCGGCGCCACCCGTACGACGGCCGTCGGCTCGGCCGTCGACCGGCTCGGCATCCGCTGGGCGCCGCTCGTCCTGCGCCTGATGGGCCCGAACCGGGTCGCCCGCAAGCGCCGCCAGATCGACCTGGCGGGCAACCCGGCGGGCCTGACGATCGACCGGTACGCGGCGCGCCGTGCGGTGTACGGGTTCCTGGGCGCGCTCGGCGCGTTCTCGATGCTGATCAACGGCCAGCTCGTACCCGCCCTGCTGATGGTCGCGTTCGGCCTGTTCTGGATCGAGGTCGGCCTGTGGTCGGCGATCCGGGTCCGCCGCGACCACATCGAGCGGACGCTGCCGGACTTCCTGGACGTGCTGGCGGTCGTGGTGAGCGCGGGGCTCGGCTTCCGTCAGGCGCTGGAGCGGGTGGCCGCCAAGTACGAGGGCCCCTGGTCGGACGAGATCCGGATCACCCTGCAGCAGATGGACATGGGCGTCAGCCGCCGCCAGGCCTTCGACGAGCTGCGCGCGCGCAACGACTCCGAGCAGGTGGCGCAGTTCGTGACCGCGCTCCAGCAGGGCGAGGAGCTGGGCTCGCCGATCGTCGAGACGCTGATCGCGATCGCCGAGGACATGCGCCGTACGGACGCCCAGAACGCCCGGCGCCGGGCCGCCCGGGCCGTCCCGAAGGCCACGTTCGCGGTGACGATGTTCATGCTGCCGGGCACGCTGATCCTGCTGGTCTGCGGCTTCGTGTACGGCGCGGACGTCGACTTCGGCGCGATGCTCGGGGGCGGATGAGCCATGGCGGTCCTCCACATCCCCCTGGCGGACTCGGCTGCGCGGGGGAAGGCGCAGCGCCGGGGCGGCGCCCCCGCTCCGACGACCGCCCCGACCCCGTCCCTCACCCTCCAGGCGAACGCCCTCCAAGCCCTGTGCCGCCGCGTGTTCGCGTTCCGGATGGTGGTGATCGGCCTGGGCGCGCCGCTCGCACTGGGGCGCACGGCCCGCGGCGGGCCGACGTACCTCGTGGGCGGCGCGATCCTGCTCACCTTCATGCTCTCGTACGTGCTCTTCCGTGACTGGGAGCGCTTCGGGCCGCTGCTGCTGCGCCACCGCTGGCTGCTGGCCCCGGACATGGCGTTCTGCGGGCTGCTCCTGGTCACGGCCACGCCGGACTCGCCCCTCGGCTTCGCCGTGCTCTGCACACCGCTGCTGGCCGGGCTGGTCCACGGGTGGCGCGGCTCGGCGGTCCACGCGGCCCTGGCGGCGGCCCTGGTGGTGGCCGTGGGCGGCGGCGGACTGACCCTGCCGGTGCTGTGCCTCCTGGCGGGCGCGGCCGGCGCCTCGCTGCGGGACCTGCTCTTCCGCTTCGGCGCGGCGAGCCAGGCGCTGACGGAGACACGGGCCCGGCTGGCGGCGGCCGAGGCGGTGCGCGCCGAACGGGACCACCTGGCCCGCGAGATGCACGACTCGGTGTCGAAGACCCTGCACGGCCTGGCCCTGACGGCGGACGCCCTCGCCCGCACCTCGGATCCGGCGGCCCTGCGCCGCCAGGCCTCCTTCCTCTCCGGCGCGGCCCGCGCGGCGGCGGCGGAATCCCGCGCACTGCTGACGGACCTGCGGCGCGAGGCGGACGCGCCGGGGGTGTCGCTGTCGGGGGAACTGCGCCGCCTGGTCGGCGCGGACGCGGAGCTCCGTACGGCGGAAGTCCTCCCGGTGGCTGCGCCCGGGGTGGCGCACCACCTGCTGTCCATCACCTCGGAGGCCCTGGAGAACGCCCGCCGCCACGCGGGAGCCTCGCGCCTGCTGGTCGCGGCGGCGGTGGACGGGGGGGACCTCACCCTGACCATCGAGGACGACGGCTGCGGCCTCCCGCCGGATGCCCTGCACCGCCAGGGCCGCTTCGGGCTGCTCGGCATGACGGAACGCGCGGCGACGATCGGCGCCCGCCTCCACATCGGATCCCGGCCGTCCGGCCCCGGCACCCTGGTCCGCTTGGACCTCCCGCTCGCGGCCCTGACCCCGGAGGGGAGCCCGTGATGCCGCTCCGCGTCCTGATCGCCGACGACAACCCGGTGGTACGGGCGGGCCTGGCAGCCCTCTTGGCCATGGCCGGGGACCTGGAGGTGGTGGCCCAGGCATCGGACGGCCGCGAGGCCCTCAGCCTCACCCGCCGGCACGCCCCGGACGTGATCCTGCTGGACGTCCGCATGCCGGGCGTCGACGGCATCTCGGCGCTGCCGCACCTCGTACAGCTGGCGCCCGTACTGATGCTGACGTACAGCCAGGAATCCGAGATTGTCCGAGAAGCCCTTCTCCTGGGCGCCGGCGGTTACCTGGTCCACGGCGAATTCACGCCCGAGGACCTGGTCCGAGCGGTCCGCGACGTCCGCGAGGGCAGGGCCCAATTCACGACGACGGCGGCGAGCGCACTGCTCGCGGACCTCCGGACCTCTTCGCAACCGCAACGATCTGTGGCACGCTCTTCTGAGCGACTTCACAACACAGTTCTCTTCGGGCTGAGTTCGAGGGAGGTGGAGATCATGGATCTGATCGCGTCCGGGATGAGCAATCAGCAGATCGCGGCCACCTGCTTCATCAGTGAGAAGACGGTCAAGAACCACATCAACCGCATCTTCGCGAAGCTCCAGAGCACGAGCCGCAGCGAGGCGATAGCGCGCTGGCTGGGAACGGCCCGTCCAGGGGTGACCGGCCATGGGTAGACGGAGTGCGCAGTGGGTCCGTAATTGGGCCCCGGGACCCTTGGTTATCACCGGTGACTCCCCGTACGGTCCGCAAACCAACAGCGGCACCGGCCCGGGAGGGAACCCCCATGTTGCAGAACACCCTGGCGAGGATGCGGAAGCGGTACGAGAGCAAGGGCGCGAGCGATCGAGGCCAGACGGCCTTCGAATACCTGGGCATCATCCTGGTGGTCGTGGTGATCATCGGCGCGATCGTGGGCACGGGTATTGGTCAGGACATCACGACCAAGATCAAGGATCAGATCACCGCCATCACCGCGGGCAAGTGATCGCTCGTCGACTTGGTGACCGGGGGCAGGCATTCCCCATCTACATCGTGGTGGTGGCGGGTTTGCTCTTCGCGGCGCTGGCGTTCTTCGTCGTCGGGATGGCCGGCGCCACCCGTAGCAATGCTCAGGGTGCCGCCGACGCGGCGGCACTGGCGGCCGCCCGCGAAGCCAGGGACAACGTATTTCTGGGCCTCGACCTGCTCAGCCTCAAGCCGGCCGACTGGGAGGAGATCGTCAACGGCGATCTCCTCAAGGGGGTGGGCGCCTGCGGGAAGGCTGTCGAGTTCGCCGCCTTGAACGACGCAACTGCAGAGTGCGAGTCGGCCATTCCTGAATTCACCGTAGCTGTGACGACCAAGGGAGCGGTCGGAAACTCGGTCGTCCCTGGGAGCGGGGACATGCAGGGCAAGGCCACGGCCAAGGCCCGGATCGAACCGCGATGTTCTCTCCGTTCGGCTCCCACTCCCATGCCAACGCCAACGCTTACCCCAGCACCGACACCGAGCCCATCGCCCTCACCTAGGGAGGGGAGAGTCACCTTCGTGTGCAGCGGGAAAACGCTGACGTTGGATCCCTCGAAACCAGGCCCGTTGTCCCAGCTGGCGAGAGCCCTCTTCAGCGTACGACTGATCGACTGACACCGAACGACAGACAAGGAAACGGCGTAGATGAGCATGCAGCACATGGTGAAGGCGCGCGGGGGAGCGGCCGTAGCGGTTGCGGCGGTCTTGGCCCTCGTGCTGACTGGCTGCGGAGGTGGCGACGACAAGAAGTCGAGCGAGCCTCAGAAACCGTCCGCGGCACCGTCCAAGGGCGGCGCCTCCGCACCTGTGTCCAGTGCGGGGCAGTCGTCTGAGCCCACCCAGGTGCTCGCGACCGTCAACGGAGAGACCGGCATCGCGATGGTGATCAACTCCGCGACTCGTGATGCGGGAGGCTTTCTCACCGTCAGCGGGCAGATCAAGAACTCGACGGACAAGGACTTCACTGGGACTTCGCCTTGGCGGGGCAATGAACTCACCTCTGGCGGAGAGTCCGTTGCCGGTGCCACGCTGGTCGACAAGGCCGGGAAGAAGCGGTACTACGTCCTGCGCGACACGGATGGCAGGTGTCTCTGCACCACGGGCGTTTCGCGTGTGAAGGCCGGCGCGACCATTCCGTTCTTCGTGCAGTTTCCCGCTCCGCCCGCCACCGCCACGGAGGTCGACTTCAGCCTCCCCACCTTCGCCACGGCCACCATCAAAATCTCCGGGTGACCCCCATGAATAAACGCCACCGCGTCTCCGCCTCCACAGCCGTAGTCGGCCTCGTCATCGCCGGGGCCCACTTCATCGGCGCGACGAGCGCCCACGCCGACGACGTGAAGCCCTCCGTACCCCCCGGCACGGAGCCATCGGCCTCCGCGCCCGTGCCCATCGACTCGAGCTCGCCCGGGCTGAAGATCCCCCAGGGTGGCACCCTGGCTCCGATCAAGGTCCTGGACATCGCCGAAGTCGTCGAAGACCTCGGCGGTGAGCAGCGGCGGCAGGAGACCAACCAGTCCGTCATGATGGCCCTGCAGTCCGAGGTGCTCTTTCCCGAGAACAGTGCCGTCTTCAATGCCCAGGCCGCCGCCCGGATACAGGCCATCGCCAGCGAGATCAACACGCAGAAGGCGACCCGCGTCCGGATCTTCGGGTTCACCGACGACCAGGGCAGCTACGAGCACGGCAAGGAGCTCTCCAAGCAGCGCGCCGACGCCGTTCAGGCGGAGCTCGCCAAGACCGTCACCAGCCCCGGCGTCATCTACGACGTCCGGGGCTACAGCGAGGACTACCCGATCGCCGACAACGGCACCGAGGAAGGCCGCAAGAAGAACCGCCGCGTCGAGATCACCTTCCCCCGCACCACCGCCGCCGGCGGCAACTAGAGGACGAGTCCCGCCAGGCAGCCGACGAAGAACAACCCGGGGACCACCGCCAGCAGGCAGGCGAGCGCGGTCACGACCGTGGCCGGCGCCTGGTACTCGCGCGGATCCGCGAACGCCGCGCACAGCAGGAGCAGCGCCGACGGGAAGAAGATCAACGTGCCTTCCCACGCGCCGAGGACCGACCACCCCGCCAGCAGGATCCCGAGGACCGAGCAGGCCGTCACCAACCGCGCCCGGTCCGCCCGGAAGAGCAGCGGCACTGAGAACAGCACGACGGTCACGGCCAGTCGGTACGCCGGAGCGCCCGCAACGAGCAAGGTGAGCGCGACCGGCGCCGGGAGGATCAGAGCCGTCAGCGCGATCTTGGTCTGCCAGGGATGGGCGGCCCGGAGCCGGCGGCTCCGGACTCCGCCGCCTCTTCCGGCCGGCTCCGTCGCCGTCATGGCCGCCCCCGTACTCCGCTCCGCAACGAGTTGAACGCGTTCAACCTAGCGCATGCCCGCCCGCTCGGGCGAGCAGCAGCGTCGACGCCGCCTCGCGCGCGCGGTGGGCCGGCTCCGGGCCGGGGGTGAGGGCCGCCACCACCGTCGCGCCCTCGACCAGGATCAGCAGCTGGTCGGCGAGGTCCTCGCGGCCGGGGCCGGCCAGCTCCGCCAGCAGCTCCCGCAGCCCCGCCTTGTGGCGGCGTACGACGTCCAGCACCCCGGCGGGGCCCGTACCCAGCTCCCCGTACGCGTTCAGGAACGCGCAGCCCCGGAAGTCCGGCTCCGAGAACCACTGCGCCAGCCAGTCGAAGACGGCCTCGATCGGATCCGCGGAATCCGCCACCGCGCCGCGCAGGCTCGCCGTCCAGCGGCGGTCGCGGCGCTCGAGGTACGCCGTGACCAGGGCCTCCTTGGCCGGGAAGACCTTGTAGAGCCGCTTGAGCGGCACCCCCGACGCCGTGCGGATGCGGTCCATGCCGACGGCCTGGATGCCCTCGGCGTAGAACAGCGCCTCCGCCGCGTCCAGCAGCCGGGTGCGGGCCTCTTCGTCGTCCATGGGGGCAGCGTAGCCCAGAATCGCTTGCGCAGAGAACGGTCGTTCTCTATCGTCCTTCCTTGTCGAGAACGACCGTTCTCCATCCCTTCTTCCGAACAGAGGCGCGCCCATGACCGACCCCGCCGTACGCCCGCCCGTGCCGCCCTTCACCGAGGAATCCGCCCGGGCCAAGGTCCAGGCCGCCGAGGACGCCTGGAACAGCCGCGACCCCGAGCGCGTCGCCCTCGCCTACACCGAGAACTCGTTCTGGCGCAACCGCGACCGCTTCCTCAGCGGCCGCGACGAGATCCGGGAGTTCCTCGCCGAGAAGTGGGAGCGCGAGCTCGACTACCGGCTCCGCAAGGAACTGTGGGCGTACACCGACAACCGGATCTCCGTCCGTTTCGAGTACGAGTGGCACGACGCCGCCGGCCAGTGGTGGCGCAGCCACGGCAACGAGCAGTGGGAGTTCGACCGCAACGGGCTGATGCGCCGCCGCGAGGCCAGCATCAACGACGTCCCGATCACCGCCGAGGACCGCCGCCTCACCTGGTGACCCGCAGGGAGGTGTGCCGTTCGCCGGCCCGCGGTATGTCTCTGCGCGGGCGCTCGGCCCCCTGGCGTTCCAGGTGAGGAGACTCGGCATGGCGCGGGCTCGTGTGAACGGCGTGGACCTCTTTTACGAGGTCGCGGGCGAGGGCGAACCCCTGGTCCTGGTCCACGGCTCGTGGGTCGACCACGAGACGTGGCAGCTCGTCGTCCCCCGCCTCGCGCAGTCGTTCCGGGTGCTCGTCTACGACCGGCGCGGCCACAGCCGCAGCGAGCGCCCGCCGGGCCAGGGCAGCCGGCGGCAGGACGAGGACGACCTCGCGTCGCTCATCGAGACCCTCGGCGCCCCGGCCCACGTGGCCGCGAACTCCTTCGGGGCCTCGACCGCGCTCGGCCTCGCCTCCCGCCGCCCCGAACTGCTGCGCAGCCTGGCCGCGCACGAACCCCCGCTCATGGACATCGTGGGCGACGGGGACCGGGAGCTGCGCCCGGTGCTCCAGGCCATGGAGGCCGCCCTCGACGGCGTCCTCGCGGCCCTGCGCGCGGGCGAGGACCGGGTCGGCGCCCAGCGGTTCGTGGACGACGTCGTCATCGGACCGGGCGGCTGGGAGCAACTGCCGGAACCGTTCCGCGAGACGTTCACCGCGAACGCCCCCACGTTCGTGGACGAACACGGCGACCCGGACTGGGCACGCCTCGACCTCGCCCGCCTCTCCGGCTACGAGGGCCCCGCCCTGCTCACCTTCGGCAGCGAGAGCCCGCCGTGGTTCCCGGTGATCGTCGGCAAGCTCGCCACCGCGCTCGGCGGCCGGGCGCAGATGCGGACGCTGGTGGGGGACGGGCACGTCCCCCACCTCACCCACCCGGACCGCTACGCCGACGACCTGACCGCCTTCATCCGCTCCTCGCAGCGCCCGTCGGCCGATCAGGCCACGAGGGACTCGGGCCCGTAGGTGGCAACGCTCCTTCGACTCGGGTGGGCATTGGTTCCGGATCGTCGTGGGGGCGGCCCCGTCGCCGGGGACCGTGCGGCACAGGCTCGAGGGCGGGTCGCTCTGGGTGCCCGAGCCGGTGAGGTCGTCCTTGATCCCGTACATCCACGGCCGGGCCGGGCTCGCGCAGACGCCGTGGCCCGTGCTGGAGGCGTAGGTGTCGACGTACACGGCGCCGGCGCGTTGCGCCTGCCTCCGCAGGACGGTGTTGGGCCGCCGCCCGAGGGCGTCGAGGAGTGCCGAAGTGACCGCCCCGGGTCAGTGTTGAAGCGCCACCCCGCCCGCGGCTGCCGCCCCGCCTCAGGCCGCCTCGTGGGCCTGCGTGATGAGGTCCGTGGCGACCTCCAGGGCCGCCAGGCGGGTCTCCTCCGGATCGCCCTCCACGTGCTGGAGGAACATCATCCCCGCATGCAGCGTGAACAGGGCGCTCACGCACCGCACCTGGTTCGTCAGGGGTCCGTCCTCCGTGCGGAGCAGCTCGACCAGCGCGAACAGTCGGCGCTTCACCGTCTCGCCGATGCTCAGCTCCCGCATCGTCGCCTGGTTCTCCTGCATGAAGCGGTACAGCGGCGCGCCCGCCGCCATCGCCTCGCTGTAGCGCCGGAGCACCTCGCGCTTCATGTCCAGCGTCGGCGGCTGCTGCTTCGCCCAGTCGATCAGCTCGTCGATCGGCCTCGTCAAGTCGTCGAAGAGGCTGATGATGATGTCTTCCTTGGTCTTGAAGTGGTAGTACAGCGCCGCCTTCGTGACCTCCAGCCGCTCCGCGATCTCGCGCAGCGACGTCTTCTCGTACCCCTGCTCGGCGAAGAGCTCCAGTGCGACGTCCTGGATGCGCTGGCGCGTATTGCCGCGGCGCGCCTGCGGACTGCTGCTGGACATGGCTCTCCCCAAACTACTTACTTGACGCCCGGCTAGTGACGGGTCTACCTTCCCCAGTGTAGTGAACTAGCCGGGCGGCAAGTAAGGGTCCGGAGCATGTGGGTGAAACGGGGAGTGGACATGACTCAAAACACGAAGGCGGCGGAGATCTCCGAGGAGGTGAAGCCGCGCAGCGTCCGAGTCGTCCTCATGGCCCTCATGATCGCGATGCTCCTGGCCATGCTCGACAACATGATCATCGGTACCGCGATGCCGACGATCGTCGGTGAGCTCGGCGGCCTGGAACACCTCTCCTGGGTGGTCACCGCGTACACGCTGGCCACCGCGGCCTCCACCCCCATCTGGGGCAAGCTCGGCGACATGTACGGGCGGAAGGGCTCCTTCCTCACCTCCATCGTCATCTTCCTGATCGGCTCCGTGCTCAGCGGCATGGCCCAGGACATGGGCCAGCTGATCGGCTTCCGCGCGATCCAGGGCCTCGGCGCCGGCGGTCTGATGGTCGGCGTCATGGCGATCATCGGCGACCTGATCCCGCCCCGTGAGCGCGGCAAGTATCAGGGCATGATGGCCGGCGTGATGGCCCTCGCCATGATCGGCGGACCGCTCGTCGGCGGCACCATCACCGACCACCTGGGCTGGCGCTGGTCCTTCTACATCAACCTGCCGCTCGGCGCCGTCGCGCTCGCCATGGTCAGCGCGGTCCTGCACCTGCCCAAGAAGAAGGCCCAGGGCAAGATCGACTACCTGGGCGCCGCGCTGCTGACCGTCGCCATCACGTCGACCGTGCTGGTCACGACCTGGGGCGGCACCGAGTACGCCTGGGGCTCCGGGGAGATCATCGGCCTGATCATCGTCGGCATCGTGTCGATCGCCGCCTTCCTCTTCGCCGAGACCAAGGCCGCCGAGCCCGTCATGCCGCTGCACATCTTCCGCAGCCGCAACTTCACGCTCATGTCGGTCATCGGCTTCCTCGTCGGCTTCGCCATGTTCGGCGGCGTGCTCTACCTCCCCCTCTTCCAGCAGTCGGTCCAGGGCGCCTCCGCCACCAACTCCGGCCTGCTGCTCCTCCCGATGCTGCTCTCGATGATGGTCGTCTCGCTGATCGCGGGCCGGATCACCACCAGCAGCGGCAAGTACAAGATCTTCCCGATCGTCGGCGGCGCGCTCATGGTCGTGGGGCTCTTCCTGCTCGCCCAGATGGACACCGAGACCAGCCGCCTGATGTCCGGCGTCTACATGGCGATCCTCGGTGCCGGCCTCGGCTTCCTGATGCAGATCACCATGCTGGTCGCGCAGAACAGCGTGGAGATGAAGGACATGGGCGTCGCGTCCTCCTCGGCCACCCTCTTCCGTACCCTCGGCGGCTCGTTCGGCGTGGCCCTGATGGGCTCGCTGTTCACCAGCCGGGTCACGGACACCATGAGCGAGCGCCTCGGCCCGCAGGCCGCCCAGGCCGCCGGCTCGGCCCAGCTCGACGCGGCCAGCCTGGCGAAGTTGCCCGAGGCCGTCCGCGACGCCTACCAGCACGCGGTCGCCGCCGGTACGCACTCGGCGTTCCTCCTCGGCGCGGTCGTCGCCGTACTGGGCTTCGCGGCCGCCTGGTTCGTCAAGGAGGTCCCGCTGCGGGGCGCGGGCCCGGCCCAGGGCGCCGACGCGGGCGGCGACAAGGCGGCGCAGGCTCCGCAGGAGTCCTTCTCTCACTGACCGGACCACGCCATACGTTCACCGGCCCGGCCCCGGCGGATCTCCGCCGGGGCCGGGCTTTTTCATGCGCTGAAGCCGGGTAGCCACGGGTTCGGTGAATCCAGGTGATGCAGGGGAGGTTGGTGTGGTTCCGTCCTGTTTCAGGTGGGGACCAAATCGGGGCGATCAAGGACCAAGGTCCTATTAGCTGAATTTTACGGGGGAATTGGCGGGAACCCCTTCGCTTCGCGGGTCGTCCTGGAGGGCAGAGCGCACACAAGAGCGGATGGGGAGGGGACGGTTCATGGGCTTCATGGCGCGCGCGAACAGGCAGGGCATCCGGGCCGGGGCGGTCGTCGTGGCCGCGGCCGCCGCAGTGGCCGGGACGGTGTGGGGGGTGACGGCCCTCGTGGAACCGGGGCCCGGCCGGCCCGAGAACGCGGCACGCCAGAGCGACACCGCTGGCACGGACGGCGGTTCGGACGACGGGGCGAAGGGCGGCGGGGCGAAAGGCGGCGGCGCGAAGGGCGGCGGAGCTCAAGGCGCAGGCGGTGCGGACGCACCGCAGTCGCAGATACCCGACGGCATAGCGCACGCCTCCGAGAGCGGCGGCAACGCCGTCAACATCACCATCGACGACGGCCCGGACCCCCAGTGGACCCCCAAGGTCCTCGAGGTGCTGAAGAAGTACGACGTGAAGGCGACCTTCTGCATGATCGGGCCGCAGGCCAAGGCCCACCCCGACCTGGTCAAGCGGGTCGTCGCCGGCGGCCACCGGCTCTGCGACCACACCATGAACCACGACACGGCCATGGACAAGAAGCCCGTCGCCTACCAGGAGAAGCAGATCCTGGACGCGAAGAAGATGATCGAGGACGCCGCGGGCGGCGGCGCCGAGGTGGAGTACTACCGTGCCCCCGGCGGCGCGTTCACCCCCGACAGCCGCCGCATCGCCGCCGCGCACGGCATGCGCCCGCTCGGATGGAACGTCGACACCAAGGACTTCGGGAAGCCCGGCGTCGCCGCCATCGTCAACGCGGTCAAGTCCGAGATGGGCAACGGCCCGACCGTCCTCTTCCACGACGGCGGCGGCAACCGTGCCCAGACCGTCGCGGCCCTCGACCAGGTGCTCGCGTGGCTGAAGGACCAGGGCCGCCCCACCGGTTTCCCCGTCCGCACCGCCCCCGACGCCCCCTGACACGCCGTCCGGCGGCGAACGGGTGAAGGTCGCCGCCCCGCCACCCCCCACGGTGTTCCCTGGTCGCGCACACCACCCGTACGACTGCCCAGGAGCCCCCGTGATCGCGCCGAACCAGCTGACCGACCCCACCGTCCGCGCCTTCGTCACCGCCGTCAACGCGGGTGACCAGAACGCCTTCCGCGCCGTCCTCACCGAGGGCGCGACCATGTCCGACGACGGCTCCGACCGCGACCTCACCCAGTGGGCCGAGAAGGAGATCTGGTCCTCCAACGGCCACATGGACATCGAGACCGAGTCCGACGGCGGCCGCGCCCTCGTCGCCAACTACCGCAACGACACGTGGGGCGAGATGCGCACCGCGTGGCGGTTCACCGTCACCGGCGACGGCCGCATCAGCCGCTTCGAGACCGGTCAGGCCTGAGCCGTCGTCCCCGGGGCGGCGGCCGCCCGCAGCACCGCCGCCGTCAGGCGCTCGTTCTCCGGCGCGGCCCCGCCCGGGAAGGCGAACCGGCGGCGCGTGTACCCGTACGCGAGCCCCGTCGCCGGGTCCGCCCAGCCCAGTCCGCCCGACGCGCCGCAGTGCCCGAAGGCCTGCGGGCCCACCGCGTGCTGCCGCTCGAAGCCCAGCCCGAAGTGGTCCACCTCGGCGGTCACCCGGTCGTTGCCCGGGGTGTGGGGCCGCGCGAACTCGGCCGCCGTCTCCGGCTTCAGCAGCGGAGGCCGGCCGTCCACCTCGCTGATCGCGGCCGCGTACATGCCCGCGACGCCGCGCGCCGTGCCGATGCCGCCGGCCGACGCCGGGCCCAGCGCCTTCACCTTCGGGTGGTTCCCGTACTCCACCAGGTCCATCGCCGGATCCCGGTGCGCGTTGAAGGCGACCGGCAGCAGCTCCGGCACGGCCGCCCCGGCCGTCGCCGCCAGCTGCTCGGGCGTGGGGAGCATCTCCAGGACCGGCTTCCAGCGGCCCTCCAGCTCCTGCGGCAGGCCCATGTACAGGTCCAGCCCGTACGGGGCGCGGATGCGCTCGTCGAACACCTCCTGGAGGGACGTGCCGGTGGCCCGCCGCACCACCTCGCCGATCAGCGCGCCGATCACGAAGGCGTGGTACCCGTACGCCGTCCCGGGCTCCCAGTACGGCTCCTGCGCGGCCAGCCGCGCCGCGATCAGCGCGTCGTCCGCGAGCTCCGCGTAGTCGAAGCCGTCGGCGGTGTTGACCAGTCCGGCCTGGTGCGAGACCAGCTGCCGCACCGTCAGCCGCTCCTTGCCGCCGCCCGTGAACTCCGGCCAGTACTCCGAGACGCGGCGCTCCAGTTCCAGTACGCCGTCCTGCACGAGCAGCGCCACCACCAGGTGCGCGCCGCCCTTGGTGATCGAGTAGACCCCGGTCAGGGTGTCGGCGCCGGTGTCCTCGCCGACCCACAAGTCGACCACGCGGCGACCGTCCCGGTACACCGCCAGCTGCGCCTCGGGGGAGTGCGCCTCGGCCGCGGCGAAGGCCTCGAACTCCTCGCGTACGGGCTCCCAGCCCGCCGCCACCGTGCCGTACACGTTCGTACTCACACCCGCACTCGCGCCCATCGGGACTCCCTGTCGCTCGGTGTCGTCGCTTCACCCGTAGAACGGAAGATGATCATGCGATATTCCGGTGCTCGGGTCCCGTACGGGTGAAAGCCCGCGCGGCCTCGTTCCAGCCCGCGGCGGGTCCCCGTTGGGCCGGGCATGAAGCGCACCCGCATCGCCGCTGTCGCCCTCGCCACCGCCGCAGCGGCCCTCGCCCCCGCCCTCGGCCAGCCCGCCACCGCTGCGGACGGTCCGTACCTGCAGGACCCGGTCGGCGGCGAGAAGACGATGAAGTCGCAGTGGACCAAGGACGAGATGCACAAGCTGGAGGGGCAGCTCCGCTTCTACCCCGGGATCCGGTACAAGACGGTGACCCGCCCCGGCCCCTCGGGCGCCTCCGAGTACGAGCGGCAGGTCGCCGACCCCAAGACCCTGGCCTGGCAGCCCTCGTTCGACTTCGGCTGGGCGGTGTCGGACTCGAAGCTGGTGAAGAAGGCCGTGACGACCAAGGACGGCATGCATCCGATCGTCGTGCACGCCGTAGTGCGCTCCGCGGACCGCGGCAAGGCGCTCGAGGTGCGCCAGGAGCTGGCGGACCGGCCGGCGACGGGGCGCGCCAAGGTTCCGGGAGGCAAGCGGATCGCCTGTGACACCGGTGCTTACACGGTGGAGTGGTCGGTCACCCGCTCGGGCTACGGGACGCTCACGGGGACGCTGAGCTGGGACTCCAGCTGTGAGCAGTACCGGACGGCGTTCTCGACGGAGAACGGCAAGGTCTGAGCCGGGGGAAGAGGGGGTGAGGGCCGGCCGCCCCGTGCACCTTGTGGGTACGCGGCGGGCGACTGGTCCGCGGCCTTGGATCAAGAGCCGTGGCAGCCATTCTGCCGCACGGGGTGGGATGCGGCAGGGGCGAAAGTCCCGTGTCGGGCGGGAAGTTCAGAGTTTCAGTGCTTCTTTCCGGCCTCGTTCGCCTTGGCGGCGATCTCCTCGAGGACGGACTTCGCGTCGCCGTTCGGTTCCACGGCGCGGCCGATGTTGCGCTTGATGGTGTCGCTGACCGTCACCCAGGACGGGTCGTTGACCGGGTACAGCTGGGCGCCGCGCAGGGCGGTCAGGAAGAACTGGTCGTTGCTGTCGAGGCCGGCGCCGGAAGGGTTGCGGGAAGCCGAGACGGTCGAGGGCAGCAGGTGGTAGCGGCCCGCGAAGTCCGACAGGTTCTTGTCCTTGTAGATGAAGTCCAGGAACTTGCCGATCTCCGCGCGCTTTCCGTTCTGCTTGAACGCCATCATCCAGTCGGCGACACCCACGGCCGGCGGGGTCTCCCCGGAGCCGAGCGTGTCCGAGACCGGCATGGTCGCGGTGCGGACGTCGATGCCCTTGGCGCGCGCCTCGTGGAGCAGCTGCGGGTAGCCGTTCAGCATGCCGACCTCGCCGCGCACGAACGCGGCGAACGCGTCGGCCCGGTTGAGCCGGGACGGCGGAACGGGTCCGGTCAGGCCGGGGCCGACCAGGTTGTCCTTCAGCCAGCGGAAGGTCTCGATGTTCTGGTCGGAGGCCAGGTTGTAGTTGCCGGCGCTGTCGGCGTAGCCGCCGCCGTTGCTCAGCTCCCAGATCATCGCCTCGGCGTGCGCCTCCTCCGGGCCCAGGGGCAGGGCGTACGGGTACTTCACCCCCTTGTCCTTGAGCGCCTTGGCGGCGGACTTCAGGTCGGACCAGCTCTTGGGTTCGCTGACGCCGGCCTGCTTGAAGAGGCCCTGGTTGTAGAAGAGGAGCCGGCTGCTCGCCACCCAGGGCAGGCCGTAGAGGGTGCTGCCGACCGAGCCGGCCTCGGCGAGCGGCTGCAGGAAGTTCGCCTCGGCGGTCACCGTGAGGAGTTCGTCCGCGGAATAGAGCTTGTCCTGCGCCGCGAAGTCCGAGTACGAGCCCATGAGGGCCATGTCCGGTGCATTGCCGGCCTTGACCATACGGGTGACCTCACGGTCGATGTCCGCCCACGGCAGGAGCTGGACCTCGACCTTGATGCCGGGGTTGGCGTCGGTGAAATCGGCCGTGACCTTGTCCCAGAAGGCCTTGGAACTGGTGGCCGGGTTGTCGCCGTATTCCGCGGCGACCAGGCGCAGCGTGCCGCTGTCACCTGCATCGTTGCCTGAACCGCCGCATCCGGCCAGCGGGATCAGCAGACCGAGCACGACCGCGGTCGCGCCCGTGCCGAAGATTCTTCGTCGCACGGGTGTATTCCCCTGAATTTCTTTTGAGTCCCGTTACTACTTATGAGTTGCTCCGGGCCGGGGTGTCCGTCCGTGGCCCGTTGGCCGGAATTCTCTCCTGCGGAAGGGCGGTTGATTCCATTGGGTCGGAACTTGTGGTCAATGCTCCAAGTGCGGGTTTTCCGACTGGTGTTTTCCGATATGTGATCAACAAATCGGACGCGCGTAGACATGCCGAAAGGCCCGATTCCGGCCCATTGGGGCCGTGGAGCGGGTCGGGGGTGCGGATCAGGTCAGCGGGCCGGCGTGGCCGGGGCTCAGTCGGCGAACTCGCCCGCGTACGGGTCGGGCTCGCCCGTCTCCGGGTTGCGGCCCTCCTGCCAGCGGCGCTGGGCCTTGCGCCAGTGCACGAAGCTGAGGTGCCCGCCGTCCCAGAAGGTGATGCTGACCGGGCTCACGTCGAACTCGTCGGAGCAGAGCCGGTACAGGAACTCGGCCATGCCGTACGGATGGACGGCGAAGGCGTCGGCGGTGTGCCGGCCGACCACCAGGACGGGCCAGCGGTCCGGATCGGGGTCGGTGGTGAGCCAGCAGAGGATGTCGGAGCCGCCGGTGACGCCCCACGCGATGATCGCCTCGGGGTCCACGTCGAAGGCGGCCCGGCCGCCCTCCGCCTCCCACAGCTGGCGGGCGTTGTCGGTCTCCTCGGCCATCTCGGCGGGGTCCCACTGGAGCCCGGGCTTGGGGAGGGGGAGGAGGATGCTGGCCTCGCCGTTGATGGAGCCGGCGCCGAAGCGGCCCATGAAGGCGATGAAATCGGCCGGGAACCGGGTGCGCCAGACCGCCTCGGCGGCCGGCCAGTCGATGTCCTCGTCGGCGCCGTGCGTCGCCGGCATGATCTGCTCCAGCGCCTTGATCCGCGCGTTCTCCGTCATGCCGCTCCCCTGAGACCCCAGCTCAACCGCCCCAACCTACCGCCGGGGCCGCGCGGGGCCTAGCGGCGGTTGAGACGGATCCGGTCCCTCGACGTGGAGCTGGGAGCCGACCCGCAGGCCCCAGGCGGCCATCGCGCCGGCCTCGGCCTCCAGTACGTGCCGGGAGCGGAGCCGGGGGAGCCCGAGCCGGCCGGGGGGCATGGTGGTCAGGGCGATGACGCGCAGGCGGCGGTCGAGGTACGCCACGTCGATCGCGAACCGCATCCGGAACGTGTGCACGCTCCCGGCCGGGGTGAGGAGCAGGGCGGCGCCGGGTATGCCGTCGCGGCCGAGGAGGCCGCGGGTGCGGGCCCGGTAGGACGCCGCGATCTCCAGGGGCACCGGGTCCCGGTCCGGCCCGAGGCGGAGCAGGCCGTTGCTGGTGGTCATGGCGGTCAGGGTAGGGCCCCCGGGCCCATGCAGGTGCGGGCGTCTGCGCCTACCGTCGGCGGATGGGCCTGTTCGTGATCACCTTCGCCGCAGCGGCCTACGGCGTGGCTACGGGGCTGCTGCTGCCGCGGGCCGCGTACCGCCTGGCGGTCGAGCCGGACGAGCCTTGGCGGGATCGCTGCCCCGAGGGGCACCCGCTCCGGGGTTGGCTGGGCCTGCCTCGCTGCCGGGGGCGCCGCCCCCGGGCCCCTGCGCCTCGAACGCCGGCGGGGCCGGAGCGTGCCGGCGAAGCGAAGCCCGGGTGCGGCGCCGTTGCCGGGTGCCGGACCCCGGACCCCCGCGCCTCGCAGGCCGGCGGGGCCGGACGTGCGCCGTCGCACCGGTACGGGGTTTCCGTCGCGTGGAGCGGCGGCTTGGCCGGAGTGGTGTGCGGGGTGGTGGGTGGAGCCGTCGGGGGGCGGCCCGAAGGGATGGTGTTCGTCGGGGTGGTGCCCCTGCTGATCCTGCTCGGGATCGTGGATCTGGCGGTGCAGCGGCTGCCCGACGTGCTCACCCTGCCCCTGGCCGGCGCCACCGCCCTCGGACTCGGGGGAGCCGCGCTGCTGCCCGGCGCCGGGGGGGCCTGGAGCGGGGCCCTGCTCGGTGGCGCCGCGCTCGCAGGGGCGTACCTCGTGCTGTTCCTGATCAACCCCGCCGGCATGGGCTTCGGCGACGTCAAGCTGGCGCTCGCGCTCGGGGTCATCCTTGGGTGGTACGGCTGGGGGGTATGGGCCGCCGGGGCGTTCCTCGGGTTCCTCTACGGCGCCCTGTACGGGCTGGCCCTTGTGCTGCGGGGCCCCGGAGGCCGCCGGACGGCGTTCCCCTTCGGCCCCTTCATGGCCGCCGGAGCACTCACCGGAGTGCTGCTGGGCGGTTTCGGAGCGTAATCATCTTGCGCCAATGCACGCATCACGCTTTACGAAGGGTTATGGTGGAACCCCCCCCTCGGGCCGGTCCGTATCCCCCCCACGGACCGGCCCGTTTTTTGTTTCCCGCGCGGTCCCACTAAAAGCGCAGGTCAGCCGCGCTGCGCCCAGATGTTGGTGCCGGGGGTGGACACGGCGAAGGAGTCGATCTCCTTCAGCTCCTGCTCCGAGAGCGGCGCAGCGCCCAGAGCCGCCACGTTCTGCTCCAGCTGGGACACGCTCGAAGCGCCGATCAGCGCCGAGGTCATCCGCTCGTCCCGGAGCACCCAGTTCAGCGCCAGCTGCGCCAGCGACTGCCCGCGGCGGGCCGCGATCTCGTTCAGGCCCGCCAGGCGGCGGACCACGTCCTGCGACAGCAGGTCCGGGTTCAGGGACTTGCCCGCGGCGGCACGCGAGTCCTCCGGGATGCCCTTCAGGTACTTGCCGGTCAGCAGCCCCTGCGCGAGCGGCGCGAAGGAGATGCAGCCCATGCCGGCCTCCTCCAGGGTGTCCAGCAGGCCGTCCTCCTCCGTCCAGCGGTTGATCATGGAGTACGAGGGCTGGTGGATGAGGGGGCGCACGCCCATGTCGCGGAGGATCCGCGCCGCCTCGGCCGTCTGCTCGGCCGTGTACGAGGACACGCCCACGTACAGCGCCTTGCCCTGCTGGACCGCGGACGCGAGCGCGCCCATGGTCTCCTCCAGCGGGGTCTCCGGGTCGAAGCGGTGCGAGTAGAAGATGTCGACGTAGTCCACGCCCATCCGCTTCAGCGACGCGTCGAGCGAGCTCATCAGGTACTTCCGGCTGCCCCACTCCCCGTACGGGCCCTCGTGCATGAAGTAGCCGGCCTTGGTGGAGAGGATCAGCTGGTCGCGGTAGGACGCGAAGTCCTGCGCGAAGATCTTGCCGAAGTTGAGCTCGGCCGAGCCGGGGGGCGGGCCGTAGTTGTTCGCCAGGTCGAAGTGGGTGACGCCGAGGTCGAAGGCCCGGCGCAGGATCGCCCGCTGGGACTCGAGGGACTTGTCGTCACCGAAGTTGTGCCAGAGGCCGAGGGAGATGGCGGGAAGCTTGAGGCCGCTGTGGCCGGTGCGCCGGTACTCCATGGAGTCGTAGCGCGAGGGCTCTGCCCGATAGGGATTGTTATCAGTCACGTTGTCCTCCCTATCACGGACTTGTGACAGACCGAGTTGGGACCCCGGTCCCGCCGCGCAGTAATGTGGCGGCCTCGGGGGAAGGACCGCATTTCGCACGGGGGCATTGCACGGAGGGGCTGGAAGATCGTGAAGCTGCGCGACCTGGTGTACAGGCTCTACGCACGCCGGGTGGAAGGTCGCCTCGACCATGACGCGTCGCCCAAGCACATCGGCGTGATCCTGGACGGGAACCGGCGCTGGGCGAAGGCGTCCGGAGGCACGACGGAGCAGGGCCACCAGGCGGGGGCCGACAAGATCTCCGAGATGCTGGGCTGGTGCACCGAGACCGACGTCGAGGTCGTCACCCTGTGGATGCTGTCCACGGACAACCTGGACCGGCCGGAGGTCGAGCTCCGCCCGCTGCTCAACATCATCGAGAACACGGTCCGGGGACTGGCCGGGGACGGCCGCTGGCGCGTCCACCACGTCGGCAACCTCGACATCCTGCCCTCGCAGACGCAGTCGGTGCTGAAGGAGGCCGAGCAGGCCACCCACGACGTCGACGGGATACTCGTCAACGTCGCCGTCGGCTACGGCGGCCGCCAGGAGATCGCCGACGCGGTCCGCTCCCTGCTGCTCGAGCACGCGGAGAAGGGCACCTCGTTCGAGGAGCTCGCCGAGATCCTCGACATCGACCACATCGCCGAGCACCTCTACACGCGCGGCCAGCCCGACCCCGACCTGGTCATCCGCACCAGCGGCGAGCAGCGGCTGTCCGGATTCATGCTGTGGCAGAGCGCGCACTCCGAGTACTACTTCTGCGAAGTGTTCTGGCCGGCCTTCCGCAAGGTCGACTTCCTGCGGGCGCTGCGCGACTACGCCGCCCGCCACCGGCGCTACGGCGCCTGACACCCCCTCGGCACGGCACTTTTCGGCACCTCTCGCGGCGCGCCCCGGACCTCCGGTGGCGCGCCGTCGCCGTACTCCCGGGGGTCCCCCCGGCCCCCGCCGTCCTCCCTGCAAGGCCTTCACCAGGGATTCACCGAGCGTCCGTCATATGCCATGGCATGGCCGGGCCTGATCGGGGAATATCCCTTTCAGGTCGATGCCCGATCCACGGGTGTCGAGTCTCAGCGGACGGCATGGGGTCGTCCGCCCGGGAGGCCCTTTGCGCCAGGACGCACGTGCGGTTCGCACGGACGAATGGGAGGGCCGGAAATCGGCCCCGGCATGGGTGCCGATGACCGGTCCGGTCTTCATGGCCCGACCTCTTCCGAGGGGGTACGTCCTTCCGTGGTGACCAGCACAAAGCGCCGCCTGCCCGACAGGCGGACCTACGTCCTCGACACCAGCGTCCTGCTGGCAGACCCCAACGCGATCACCCGCTTCGACGAGCACGAGGTCGTGCTCCCGATCGTGGTGATCACCGAGCTGGAGGCAAAGAGGCACCATCCCGAACTCGGCTACTTCGCCCGTCAGGCCCTGCGCCTGCTCGACGACTTCCGGGTTCGCTACGGTCGCCTCGACGCACCCATCCCGCTGGGCGATCTGGGCGGCAGCCTGCGTGTCGAGCTCAACCACTCCGACCCCGGTGTCCTGCCGGCCGGCTTCCGGTTGGGGGACAACGACTCGCGGATCCTCGCGGTCGCCCGCAATCTCCAGGCCGAGGGCTACGACGTCACGGTCGTCTCGAAGGATCTCCCGCTGCGCATCAAAGCCTCCTCCGTGGGGCTGCTCGCCGAGGAGTACCGGGCGGAGCTCGCGATCACCGACGCCGGCTGGACCGGCATGAGTGAGCTCGCGCTGTCCGGGGAGCAGGTGGACCTGCTCTACTCCGAGGAGCGGCTGTACGTACCGGAGGCCGCCGAACTGCCCGTGCACACCGGGCTGGTCCTGCAGTCCGAGCGCGGCAAGGCCCTGGGCCGGGTCACCCCGGACGGCAACGTACGGCTCGTACGGGGCGACCGCGAGGCCTTCGGGCTGCACGGCCGCAGCGCCGAGCAGCGCATCGCCCTGGACCTGCTGCTCGACCCGGAGATCGGGATCCTCTCCATGGGCGGCCGGGCCGGCACCGGAAAGTCGGCGCTGGCGCTCTGCGCGGGCCTGGAGGCCGTGCTGGAGCGGAGGCAGCATCAGAAGGTGATGGTCTTCCGGCCGCTGTACGCGGTGGGCGGCCAGGACCTCGGGTACCTGCCCGGGGACGCCTCCGAGAAGATGAGCCCCTGGGCGCAGGCGGTCTTCGACACCCTCTCGGCGGTGGCCGGGCGCGAGGTCATCGAGGAGGTGCTGAACCGGGGGATGCTGGAGGTCCTGCCGCTCACGCACATCCGCGGGCGCTCGCTGCACGACGCCTTCGTGATCGTGGACGAGGCGCAGTCGCTCGAGCGGAACGTCCTGCTGACCGTTCTGTCCCGGATCGGCGCGAATTCGAGGGTTGTTCTGACCCACGACGTCGCCCAGCGGGACAACCTGCGGGTGGGCCGGTACGACGGCGTGGTGGCGGTCGTTGAGAAGCTGAAGGGGCATCCCCTCTTCGCGCACGTCACGCTCACCCGCTCCGAGCGCTCCCCGATCGCCGCACTGGTCACCGAGATGCTCGAGTCCCTGTAGGAGCGAAGGGGGTAAAACCCCCATAGCGGGAAAGAGAGTTGGCGCCGCCCGGCAAAGGCCCGAGAGCCTAGCCGGGCGGCGTCGTGCTGCACAGCCCTTTGAGGAAACCGACGGCAACATGCCAGGTGTGACCTTTCCCACGCAACGGAGAATTGCCTTGCGGTGTCGGGGTCCGGCAGAGTCTGTTTTCCGTCAGGCCCCGCATACGGCACACCTGTATCTCCCGTTACTTCGACGGGAGGTGCAAGCAGCACCACAACTCCACAGTCGTTCGCCGTATGCCGCCCGAGCACCACGCGGCAACCCCCGTAAGGGAGTTGCCCACGGGCCCGCGCCTCCAGTGATCGCAGCACCACGGAGGCCAGTGTCGAGGGGCACTATTGCGCCCGCCCGGTCACTGCGGACGCTGCTGGAAGGACACCGTGTGAGCCGGATCTCGGTCCGGGGGTTCGCTGTGGCTTCGGCCACCGCAGTCACCACCGTCGGCGCAGTCGTGGGCGTTGCCGCTGGCGACCCCGCCTCGAACGATCTCGAGACCACCGCGTCCGGGGCGACCCTCCTCGCCGACATCCCGGTCGGCGATCAGGCACAGGTCCAGAACGCGTCCCTGACGCAGCAGGCCGATGCCATCGCCCAGGGCGCCGACACCGATGCCAAGCGCGTCGCCGAGGAAGCCGCCCGCATCCAGGCCGCCGAGGACGCCAAGTCCAAGAAGGCCGAGGCGCAGAAGGCCGCCGACGAGAAGGCGAAGAAGGAACGCGACGAGAAGGAGCAGGTCGCCAGCCGCTCCGCGAGCCGCAGCGCCGGAGACTTCGCCGTCCAGAGCTCCTACACGGTCGCCCAGGTCAAGGAAATCGCCCGCCAGATCGTCCCGGCCGGGCAGTTCCAGTGCTTCTCGAACATCATCAACCAGGAATCGACCTGGAACTACAAGGCCGTGAACTCGTCCTCGGGCGCGTACGGTCTGGTCCAGGCGCTCCCGGGTTCGAAGATGTCCTCGGTCGCCGACGACTGGCGCACCAACCCGGCCACCCAGATCCAGTGGGGCCTGAACTACATGAACGAGCGCTACCACAGCCCGTGCAGCGCCTGGAGCTTCCACCAGGCCAACGGCTGGTACTAGTACCGGCCACCCGCTCAACCTCGAGGAGCCCCGCACCGTCCTACGGTGCGGGGCTCCTCGCGTGTACGGTCTTTCGAGGTGTGTCCACGGGCGGGGGAAGGGAAGATCATGGCGAAGAGGGCAGGCTGGCTCGGCCGGCTCGGGAACAGGCTGAGCCGCATGGAGGCGCGGCTCCAGGAGCGGCGTGCCGAGGTCGAGGCGGAGACCATCGGCACCGCTCAGGTTCCGGCCGCCGTTCCGGGCGCCGCCCGTACGGGCGCGAGCGCGGGGGCTCCGGCAGCCCCCGCGCCCACCCCGGAGCCCGGCTCTCCCGTCGAGCAGCCCGGCCACCCGCACCCGGCCGCCCTGCGCGGGCGTCCCGACCCGGTGAGCGTGGTCCCGTGGGGCATGCGCGTCGCCGCCGAGGTCAGCTGGCGGCTGCTGCTGCTCGCCGGGATGCTCTGGGTCGTGATGAAGGTGATCAGCGAAGTCCGCCTGGTCGTCCTCGCCTTCGCCGCCGCCCTGCTCGTCACCGCGCTGCTCCAGCCCTTCGTGGTCCGGCTGCGGCGCCTCGGCCTGCCGCGCGGGCTGGCCACCGCCGTCACCGCGATCCTCGGGTTCGTGGTCATCGGGCTGGTCGGCTGGTTCGTGGTCTGGCAGGTCATGGAGAACCTCGACGACCTCTCCGCCCGCGTCCGCGACGGCATCAACGAGCTCAAACTCTGGGCACTGGACAGTCCGTTCCACGTGACCGAGAAGCAGATCAACGACATCGCGAAGAACCTCAGCGAGACCATCGGCACCAACACCGAGCAGATCACCTCCGCCGGCCTCCAGGGCGTGACGGTGCTCGTCGAGGTGCTCACGGGCATCCTGCTCGCGATGTTCTCGACGCTGTTCCTGCTCTACGACGGCAAGCGCATCTGGACCTGGGTGCAGGGCCTGGTCCCGGCCGCCGCCCGCCCCGGTGTCGCGGGCGCCGGTCCGCGCGCCTGGCGCACGCTGACGGCGTACGTCCGCGGCACGGTGCTCGTCGCGCTCATCGACGCCATCTTCATCGGCCTCGGCATCTACTTCCTCAAGGTGCCGATGGCGGTGCCGCTGGCCGTCTTCATCTTCCTGTTCGCCTTCATCCCGCTCGTCGGCGCGGTGGTCTCGGGCGCCCTCGCGGTGGTCGTCGCCCTGGTGACCCAGGGGCCCTGGACCGCGCTGATGGTGCTGGCCGTGGTGCTGGCCGTGCAGCAGATCGAGGGGCACGTGCTCCAGCCCTTCATCTTGGGCCGGGCGGTACGGGTGCACCCGCTCGCGGTGGTGCTGTCGGTGGCCGCGGGCGGCATGATCGCGGGCATCGGCGGAGCGGTGGTCGCGGTCCCGCTGGTCGCCGTCACCAACACGGTGGTCGTCTACCTGCGGGCCTACTCCCGCGACCAGCTCCTGCACGGCGCCGCGGCGATCGGCCCCGGTCCGCACGGCTCGACGGCGTTCGAGCAGGCCGCGCGGGAGGCCGGGCGTGATCAGTGAGCCCGAGCTCGAGGGGGAGTGGGACTCCGGCCGGCCGGCCACGCCGGCGCAGGAGCCCGACGCCCCGCGCGAGCGCGTACGGGGGGCTCGTACGGCCTGGTTATGGGCCCTCGGCGGGGCCGTACTGGCCTCGGCCGTCTGGGCGGGGGTCCTGGTGGCGCAGGATCGTTTCGCCAATACGCCGCGCATCTCGTACCGGCACGTCGAGGACCTGTGCGAGGCGGGGCGCCTGGCCGCGCTCGCCAAGACCGAGGTGGAGCCGGGCCGCGGCTTCCCGACCCACGGCGAGCATCCCGGGCTGGACTGGTCGTACTGCAGCTACAACGGGGACTACGTCGACGGTCAGGTCTCCTATCAGGTGCAGGCGATGACCGAGCTGCACAAGAAGACCGACCCCGAGGCGGAGTTCGGCACGGGACCCAGGGCCGGCTGGGGCATGTTCGACGGCGGCCCCGGCACGGTGGAGCAGGTCCCCGGGCTCGGCGAACGGGCGGAGTTCCACGACGGAGGCGGCGGCAGCGGACCCCGGCTCCAAGTGCTCGACGGCGGGACGGTGTTCACGCTGCAAGTCCAGTGGTTCGGGCCCGATGCCCGCTTCGAGCCGGACGGGGACGCGATCAAGTCGGCGATGATCGAGGACATGCGCGCCCTGATGACGGCCCTGCGCAAGTGAACGGCCGGCGCACGTGAACGACAGGGCCCCCGCTGCCGGGAACGGCTGCGGGGGCCCTGGGCCTCGTACGAGGAGAACTACTCGGCGGCGAGGGCGGCCTCGGCGTCGAGGGTGACCGCGACGGCCTGGATCACCGAGGCGATCTTGAAGGCCTCCTGGATCGTCTCGCGGTCGACGCCGGCCTTGCGCAGGACCTGCTCGTGCGAGTCCAGGCACTGGCCGCAGCCGTTGATCGCGGAGACGGCGAGCGACCACAGCTCGAAGTCGACCTTCTCCACGCCCGGGTTGCCGATGACGTTCATCCGCAGGCCCGCGCGCAGCGTGCCGTACTCCGGGTCGGAGAGCAGGTGCCGCGTGCGGTAGAAGACGTTGTTCATCGCCATGATCGCGGCGGCGGACTTGGCGGCGGTGTACGCCTCCGGCGACAGGGCCGCCTTCGCCTCCGGCTCCAGCTCACGCAGGACGCGCGGGGAGCGGGCGGCGATCGCGCAGGACAGGACCGTGCCCCACAGCTGCTGCTGCGAGAGGGTGTCCTGGTTGCCGATGACCGAGCCGAGGTTCAGCTTCAGGTCCTTGGCGAAGTCCGGTATGGCGGACTTGAGGGAGTCGAGGGACATCCGTCACTCACCGGCCAGCAGCGCGCCGGCGTCCAGGGTGCCCTCGCCCTTGTTCCAGTTGCAGGGGCAGAGCTCGTCGGTCTGCAGGGCGTCGAGGACCCGCAGGACCTCCTTGGGGTTACGGCCCACGGAACCGGCGGTCACCATGGTGAACTGGATCTCGTTGTTCTGGTCGACGATGAACACGGCGCGCTGCGCGAAGCCGTCCTCGCCCTGCACGCCGCAGGCCTGCATGAGCTCGTGCTTCGAGTCGGCCAGCATCGGGAAGGGCAGGTCACGCAGGTCGGCGTGGTCCTTGCGCCAGGCGTGGTGGACGAACTCGGAGTCGCCGGAGACGCCGAGGATCTGGGCGTCGCGGTCCTGGAACTCCTCGTTCAGCTTGCCGAACGCGGCGATCTCGGTCGGGCAGACGAAGGTGAAGTCCTTCGGCCAGAAGAACACCACGCGCCACTTGCCCTCGTAGGACTTGTGGTCGATCTGGGCGAACTCGCTGCCGGCCTCGAGCGAGACGCAAGCGGTCAGATCGTAGGTGGGGAACTTGTCACCGACAGTGAGCACGTGCTCTCCTTGCAGAAATGGAAATAGCCCTTTTTGGGGGTTTTCCGAGGGGGTTGGACGGATCTCACATGCTGGCACAGCAGGATTGATTACGGAAATAGCTAGACTCGAGCGTGGTGATCGGAGGTGCCTATCAGTGGCTGTAGGTAATAGGGGAGCGAAGCAGGCGACGCTCGCCCAGCTGCGCGCGTTCGCGGCCGTCGCCGAGCACCTGCACTTCCGGGACGCCGCCGCGGCCATCGGAATGAGCCAGCCGGCGCTCTCCGGCGCCGTGTCCGCGCTGGAGGAGGCCCTCGGCGTGCAGCTGCTGGAGCGCACCACCCGCAAGGTGCTGCTCTCCCCGGCGGGCGAGCGGATCGCGGCCCGGGCCCGGGCGGTCCTCGACGCCATGGGCGGGCTGCTGGAGGAGGCCGAGGCGGTACGGGCCCCCTTCACCGGGATCCTGCGGCTCGGGGTGATCCCGACGGTGGCCCCCTACCTGCTGCCGACCGTCCTCGGGCTGTTCCACCGGCGCTACCCGCGGATGGACCTCCAGGTGCACGAGGAGCAGACCTCCTCGCTGCTGGACGGACTGGCCGGCGGACGGCTCGACCTGCTGCTGCTCGCGGTCCCGCTCGGCGTCCCCGGGGTCACCGAACTGCCCGTCTTCGACGAGGACTTCGTCCTCCTCGCGCCCCGGGAGCACTCGCTCGCCGGGCGCAGGGACATCCCGCGCGAGGAACTGCGGGGCCTGCAGCTGCTGTTGCTCGACGAGGGGCACTGCCTGCGCGACCAGGCCCTGGACATCTGCCGCGAGGCGGGCCGGACCGACGGGGCGGACGTCACCACGACCGCCGCCGGGCTCTCCACCCTCGTACAACTGGTCGCCGGGGGACTGGGGGTGACGCTGTTGCCGCGTACCGCGCTGCGGCTGGAGACCGCCCGCAACGAGTACCTGGCCACCGGGTACTTCGCCGAGCCCGCGCCGTCGCGGCGGATCGCGCTCGCGATGCGCACGGGGACGGCCCGCCAGGAGGAGTTCCGGGCCGTCGCGAGCGCCCTGCGCGAAGCCGTACGCCCGCTCCCGGTGTGGCCCGCCGAGTAGGGCGGACCGGGCCGGGAGCGGGCGTACGGGCCTGCGCGCGCCCGGCGTCACTCCGTACGCAGGCCGTCCGGGCGCATCAGCCGCAGCAGCGGCGGCAGGCTGAGGAGGGTGACCGCCAGGGCCACCCCGGCGCCGATGCCGGCCATCGTCGCGACCGAGGACCAGTCGATCCGGACCGGCACGTTGCTCATCCGCATCAGCACCGCGCCGAGCGAAAGGCCGACGGCGGTGGCCAGGGCCAGGCCGAGGGCGATCGGCAGGGCCGTCTGCCACAGCACCGACAGGCTCAGCGTGGAGCGCTTGGTGCCGAAGGCGACCAGGGCGGACAGCACCTTCTTGCGCTCGCGCAGCTGCTCCAGCTGGGAGACCAGCAGGCTGGCGCCGATCAGCACCAGCACCAGGGTGGCGCCGATGAACAGGCCGGTGCGGATCGAGCTGAACTCGGTGGTCGTCCGGGCCGCCTGCAGGGTCATGGCGGTGGCCAGCGGGTCGGCCTTGTAGGCAGCGGTCCGGGCCCGCTCCAGCGCGTCCGGCACCTTCGGGTCCAGCTGGACGTACACCTCGGCCGTTCCGCGGCCGCTCAGGTTCTCGGGAGCGGCCGCCGGGGTGACCAGCAGGCCGGTGCGCAGGCTGCCGTTCGGGTCCTTGCGGGCCTGCGCCGTCCGCGCGCCGGCGGGCACCGTCCAGGTGCTCGGCTCGGGGCCCTCGCGGTCGTAGAGGTTCCCGGTGAACAGCTTTTCGCCCGGCGCGGGGGTCACGGGACGGGGCGCGGGGTCGGCGCCGGTCAGGACGAACGCGTCGCCGTCCGTGCAGGAGGGCAGCTGCCCGACCTCGCGCAGCGCCTCGCACGTCCCGATCGTGAGATCGATGGGATCGCCCTGCGCCTTCGGCGTTCGGGAGGCGGAAACGGACGTCAGCGCAACGGCCTTGAGGATGCCCTTGGTGCCGGTCACCGCCTTGCCGAGGGCGTCGACGTGATCCTCGGTTCCGGAGCGGGTGAGGATGGACATCGAGGCCCGGGAGGGGTCCTGGCCGGTGTCGCGGGTGTAGTCGCCCTCGACGCCCGCGAAGAGCATCTGCAGGGCGATGGCCCCGGCCACCGCGACCGCGATCCCGTTGACCAGCCGGGCGGCGCTCCCGCTGGTGAGCTGGAGCCGGCGCACGGCCAGCTGCCAGGAGACCCCTCCGGCGCCGCCGAGCCGGCCCACGACCCGCTCCAGCAGCCAGGGCAGCAGGGCGGTGATGCCGACCAGGAGCAGCACCACACCTCCGGAGACCTGCCATTGGTTGAACCGTCCGTGGGTGTTGCCGCGGCCCGCCATCGGGGTCAGCAGGCCGAGACCGGCCAGCGGCAGCAGCAGCCGCCACCAGATCCGGCGCCTGCGCGGGGTGGCCGTACGGACCACGCCGAGCGGCTCGATGACCACGCCGCGCAGGGCGAACAGGGTCACGGCGACGGCGGCGGCCGGGACGCACACCGCGACGAGCGCGGCCAGCGCCGGGCGCGGGTCGAGGTCGGCGGGGAAGACGCTGCGCCCCTGGAGGCTCAGTTGCGGCGCGAGCTGCCGGGCGAGCAGGAAGAAGCCGGTACCGAGCACGAGGCCGATCAGTGCACCGGCGAGCGCCTCGCCCGCAGCGATCCGGCGGACCGTCCGGCCGTCGGCTCCGACCAGGCGCAGGGCCGCGAGCCTGCGGTCGCGGCGGTCCCCGCCGAAGCGGACGGCGGCCGCGATGAACACGGCGACCGGCGTCAGCAGGGCGACGAACACCAGCACCACGAGGAGGGCGAGGACGGGGTCGAGCGGCGGGTCCTCGACGGCGTTCCCGAACGTGGTGATCCGCTCGACGTACGAGCCGTGCGCCTGCGCGGCGAGCCGGTCGGTGCCGGCGTAGTAGTAGAGGTCGCCGGGGCCGACCAGGCCCGCGTCGCCGATGATGGAGACGATCTTCCCGTCGAGGCGCTCGCGGAGCAGCTCGCCCCCGTCGGTCTTCATCAGCCGGTCGAGGGCCGGGGAGACGGCCAGTTCGCCCGGGCCGGGGTACTTCTCCAGACCGGGCGGCAGCGGGGCGTCCGGGCCCTCCGGCTGGACGAGGCGCCCGTCGATGTCGTCCGAGTGGTACGACATGTTCCCGCGGGCGATCAGCAGGGTGTCGCGCCCCGGCTGCTCGGCGGTCTGCGAGGTGATCGTCTCGCGCGCGGCGCCGCGCTGGTCGCGGGCGGCCAGGGCACTCGGCACGGCGGTGGTGACCAGCAGCAGCGCGACGCCGAGGCCCACGCCCATGCCGGTGAGGAGGGTGCGGGTCCAGCCCTCGCGGCCGCCGGTGAAGGCGAACCGGGCGCCCATGACGAGGTCCTCGACCCAGGAGCTGCGGGTGCCGGGCGCCCTCATACGATGCGCTCCATGTCGCGCGACCTGCCGTCGCGTACGACGATCTCGCGGTCGGAGTACGCGGCCACGCGGGCCTCGTGGGTGACGAGGACGACGGCGGTGTTCGCGGACCGGGCGGCCTCGGTCAGCAGCTGCATGACGAGCTCGCCGTTGAGGGAGTCGAGGGCGCCGGTGGGCTCGTCGGCGAAGATCACCCGGGGTCCGGTGACCAGGGCACGGGCCACGGCGATGCGCTGGCCCTGACCGCCGCTGACTTCGCCGGGGCGCTTGTGGCCGAGGTCCTCGACCTGGAGCCGCTCCATCCACTGCAGGGCGGTCCGCTCGGCCTCCTTCCGCTTGGCGCCGGCGAGGCGGAGCGGGAGGGCGACGTTCTCCACGCAGCTCAGTTCGGGGACGAGCTGGCCGAACTGGAACACGAAGCCGAACTCGCTGCGGCGCAGGGCGCTGCGCTCGGCGTCGTTCATGGCGGACAGCTCGCGCCCGGCGTACGTGATGGTGCCGGAGTCGGGTGTGACGATCCCGGCGAGGCAGTGCAGCAGGGTCGACTTGCCGGAGCCGGAGGGCCCCATGACGGCGACGATCTCGCCCGGGTGGATGGAGAACTCCGCGCCGTCGAGGGCCTTGGTGGGCCCGTAAGCCTTGCGCAGGTCCGTGGCGCAGAGCAGGGTGCCGGCCGGGGTCATCGGCGTACCTCCCGGGCGAGCTGGTCGAGGCGGGCGGCGGCGAGTTCCAGCCACCGCAGGTCGGCTTCCAGGTGGAACAGGGCGTGGTCGCAGACGAGCTGGTCGGCGAAGTCGCCCTTGCGCTTGCGCTGGGTCAGGATGCGCATGAGCCGCAGGTGCTCGGCCCGCTGCGTGTCCAGCAGGTCGGCGGCGCTGCGGCCGGTGAGCAGGGCGAGGACGATTTTGGTGTAGAGCGTCGACTGGAGGTAGGGCTCGGGCTTCTCCGGCTGGGCGAGCCAGCTGTCGACGTCGGTGATGCCGGCGTCGGTGATGGCGTACCGCTTGCGGTCGGGCCCGCCGCCGCTCTCTATCCCCTCGACCTCGACGAGGCCGTTCTTCAGGAGGCGGGACATGGTCGAGTAGACCTGCCCGTAGGCGAGGGGGCGGTCCTGGCCGAATCTCTCGTCGAAGGCGCGCTTGAGGTCGTAACCATGGCGTGGGCCGGCCTCGAGGAGGCCGAGGAGCGTGTGACCGATGGACATGCAGAGGACTATACATGCGGTGTATACGCACGGTGTATACCCGCGGTGTAGAGGTGACTTTCGGCCTGCCCGGAAGGCGTCGGAAGGGCCCGAAGACCTAGCCGGTGGGGAGGGCGAGCCCGGTGTAGATCTGGTTGAGGACGGTGGGCAGCAGGGCCTGGGCCGTCATGCGGCCGTCGGGGGACAGGGTCAGGTTCGTCCAGATCACGAGCGTGACGTCGTTGTCCGGGTCATGGCCCATGAAGGAGTTGAATCCCGGCAGTTCACCGCCGTGGTAGTACATCGCGGCGTTCGGGGCGAAGCGCTGGTAGGCGATGCCGTAGCCGTACTTCTGGCCGTCGGGGGCCGCCGGGTCCTCGGCCTGCGGGCCGGCCAGCCACTGCTGCTGGGCTGCGGGGTCCAGGACCTTGCCCGTCACCAGCGCCTTGGTCCAGGTGGCCAGGTCGTCCGCGGTGGAGACGGCTCCTCCGGCGGCGTGGGCGTACGAGGGGTTCTGGTGGGTGTAGTCCAGGGGCGCGAGCTTCCCCGCCTCTGCCGCCTCGCGCATCGCTGCGGGGTAGGGCTTGTCCTCCAGCGCGTACGCGGTCCCGCCGTACATGTACCCGTGCGCGTAGGGCTCGGGGAGCGACAGGTCGTGGATGCCGGGGAGTGAGGTCCCCTTCAGCCCGAGCGGGGTGAACAGCCGGTCCTGGAACTGCCGGTCCAGGGGGCGGCCGCCGGCCTTCTCGGCGACGAGGCCCAGCAGGACGTAGTTGGTGTTGGAGTACTCGTAGGACGCGCCGGGCGCGAAGTTCGGCGGCCGGCGGAACGCGATGGCCAGGACGTCCTGCGGGGTGTAGGCCTTCGCGGGGTCGGCGTCCAGGGCGGCCGCGAGCTCGGGGGCGTTGGTGTAGTTGTAGAGCCCGCTGCGCATCTTCAGCAGCTCGGCGATGGTGATCTTCCCGCCGCCCGGCACCCCCGGGACGTAGGCGGAGACCGGGTCGCTCAGCCGGAGCTTGCCGTCCTGGGCGAGGAGCGCGATCAGCGCCGCCGTCATGGTCTTGGTATTGGACGCGATCCGGAAGTGGACGCCGGTGTCGGGCGGCTCGGCCGTGCCCCGTTGCGTGGTGCCGACGGTCGCGCGGAAGGTCCCCTGCGGGGTGCGGAGCAGGACCACCGCGCCGGGCACCATGAGCTTCTTCGCCGCGCGGTCCACGGCTGCCTGGAAGGCGGCCGGATCGATCGGTTTCAGGGCCGACGGAGCGGGGGTGGGGTCGGCGCTCGCCGTGGCGGCGGGCACGGCCGACGTGTCCTCGAGCGCCGGAGCGGGCGTCGCACCGGCGGGGAGGGCGCCGGTCGCGATCAGCAGGGCCACGCAGGCTGCCGGCGGAGCCGTACGGCGGGCAGGGCGCGAGGTTCCGTCTCGGGAGGTCCTCATGCGTCCATTGTGGGCAGGGCCGCCCGTTCCGGCAGGTCGGGCAGACCCCGGTGGGCGCGCCGGCGGGGGCCGGCGGGGTGGGCCGGCGGGTCTCCGGCCCGTAGGCCGGAGACACCCGACCGGGGTGTGCCCGGGGAGACTGCCGTCAGGAATCGGGCGCGCTGCGGGGGCGTCCGCGCGGCCGGATCGGGGCGGCGCCGCCCGGCAGGCGGCCCGTCTCCGACAGCGCGCGCCGCAGCAGGAACTCGATCTGCGCGTTGGCGCTGCGCAGTTCCTCGCCCGCCCAGCGCGCGAGGGCGTCGTACACCTGCGGGTCGAGGCGCAGCAGCACCTGCTTGCGCGCCTGCCGCCCCGCGCGCGCGGCCCGCTCCGGGCCCTGGCCCTCGCCGGGGCCCTGTCCCGGTTCCGGTTCCTGCGGCTCGCCGGCGGGGCTCACTGGTAGAGCGTGCCCGCGTTGACCACCGGCTGGGCCGCCCGGTCGCCGCACAGGACCACCATCAGGTTCGAGACCATGGCGGCCTTGCGCTCCGGGTCCAGGTCCACGATGTCCTGCTCCGCCAGCCGGGTCAGGGCCAGTTCGACCATGCCCACCGCTCCTTCCACGATCTGCTTGCGGGCCGCCACGACCGCCCCCGCCTGCTGGCGCTGGAGCATCGCGGAAGCGATCTCCGGAGCGTACGCGAGATGCGTGAACCGGGACTCGATGATCCGGACGCCGGCCGCCTCCACCCGCGCGTGCAGTTCGAGCGCGAGCTTCTCCGTGATCTCCTCGGCGTTGCCGCGCAGCGAGAGCCCGCCCTCCTCGTGCGAGTCGTACGGGTACTCGATCGCGATGTGCCGGACCGCCGCCTCGGTCTGGGTCTCGACGAACTGCGTGAAGTCGTCCACCTCGAACGTCGCCCGCGCGGTGTCCTCCACCCGCCACACCACGACGGCCGCCAGCTCGATCGGGTTGCCGTACGCGTCGTTGACCTTCAGGACGGCCGTCTCGTGGTTGCGGACCCGGGTGGAGATCGTCTCCCGCGAGGTCAGCGGGTTGACCCAGCGGAGGCCGTCCGTACGGATCGTCCCCCGGTACCGGCCGAACAGCTGGACCACGCGGGCCTCGCCCGGCGCCACCGTGTTCAGCCCGCTCATCGAGATGACCGCGACGAGGATCAGCAGGACGCCCAGCGGTATCAGGGACGCGTGCATCACCGTGCCGTCGGCGGTCGCGCCGAGGGCGATCAGGCCGGCGCCGGCCACCGCGCCCAACAACCCCAGTATCAGGGCCAGTCCGCCCCCCAGGCTGCGCGCCGTGAACTCCCGTACGTCTCCAGCGGTTGCCGCCGTGTTCGTCATCATCTGCCCCGTTTCGCTTGGCCGCGGCCGGTCGGACCGCTTAGCAAAGTGATATCACTTTTTCGGGCTGCCGCAACCCTATGGGCTTGCCGCGCGTCGGTTCCCTTGATGTGGGTGCTGATTCTCACGTCCGAATTGACCGAAATTGGCCATGGTTGGCCAACCTTTGTCACAACCTGCGGTGTTAGCTTTCTGAGCTGACGTCGGGGGGGAAATCGAGCGGAGCGGGAGCGATGGGCCGAGCAGAAGCGCGTAAGGCGCAGCAGCGCAGTACGCGGCGGGCGCCGCGCGGGCGAGCCACCGGGAAAAACGGGCGCGCCGACAAGGGGACCGGCATACGCCGCTTCTTCACGTGGAAGAAGATCCTGGGGACGTTCTTCGGGCTGATCCTGCTCGGCATGGGTGCACTCGTCGCCCTCTACTTCTACGTGGACGAGCCCGACCCCAACGCCGACGCCCTCAAGCAGAGCAACGTCTACAAGTACGCGGACGGCACGATCATGGCGCGCGACGGCGCGATGAACCGCGAGATCGTGCCGATCAGCCGGGTCCCCAAGGACGTCAAGACGGGCTTCATCGCCATCGAGAACAAGTCCTTCTACAAGGACAGCGGCGTCGACTTCCTCGGCATCGGGCGAGGCCTGTTCAACACGGTCACCGGCAAGGGCAAGGCCGGCGGTTCGACGATCACCCAGCAGTACGTCAAGAACTTCTACCTGAACCAGGACCAGACGGCGACCCGCAAGCTCAAGGAGCTCGTGATCTCGCTCAAGGTCGACCGGCACATGCAGAAGGACGAGATCCTCGCGGGGTACCTGAACACCAGTTACTTCGGGCGCGGCGCGTACGGCATCCAGGCCGCCGCCCAGGCGTACTACGGCGTCGACGTCGACAAGCTGACCCTGGAGCAGGGCGCGTACCTCGCGGCCGTCCTCCAGGCGCCCAGCGACTACGACCTGGCGACCGCGGGCCCGAACGGCACGCGGCTGGTCAAGATCCGCTTCAACGGTGTGCTCGACAACATGGTCGAGATGGGCGAGCTGGACCCCGCCAAGCGCAAGGACCTCCAGCTCCCGATGCCGATCAAGCCCAAGGCGGCCCCCGGCCTGGAGGGCCAGAAGGGCTACCTGAAGCAGGCCGCGGACGCGGAACTGCGCCGGCAGACCAACAAGATGAGCACCCAGGAGCTGCAGGCCGGCGGCTGGGAGATCACCCTCAACATCGACCCCAAGAAGCAGGCCGCACTGGAGAAGGCCGTCCAGGACGAGCTGGAGTCCAAGCTCGACCGCAAGGACCGGCCCGTCGACGCGAGCGTGCAGGCCGGCGCCACCTCGGTGGACCCGAAGACCGGCGCGGTCGTCGCGATGTACGGCGGCACCGGCCTCGGCGACCATTGGGCGAGCAACGCCCTGCGCCAGGACTTCCAGCCCGGCTCGACCTTCAAGCCGATCGTGCTGGCCTCCGCACTGGAGAACAAGTCCACGACGCACGACGGCAAGCCGATCACCCCGAACGCGCTCTACGACGGCACCAGCAAGCGCCCGGTCGTCGGCAGCGACACCCCGTTCGCGCCGCAGAACCAGGACAACGCGAACTACGGCGACCCGTTCCTCACGGTCCAGGCCGCCACCAACTCCTCCGTGAACTCGGTGTACGCCCAGATGATCGTGGACGTGGGCCCGCCGAAGGTGAAGGAGACGGCGCTGCAGCTCGGCATGAAGGACCGCGACGGCTGGCCGGAGGACAAGCCGGCCATGTCGCTCGGCACCATGAGCGCCACCACCCTGGAGATGGCCGGCGTCTACGCCACCTTCGACAACCACGGCAAGAAGATCACCCCGACGATCATCAAGAGCGCCAAGCACGCCACGCGCGAGTTCAAGCCCGTCGAGTCCGTGGGCAGCCAGGCCATCAGCCGCGAGACCGCCGACACGGTGACCAAGGTGCTCACCGGCGTGGTCAACGACGGCTCCGGCAAGGCCGTCAAGAGCTCCGCCTACGAGGCCGCGGGCAAGACCGGTACCACCGAGTCCAACGTGGCCGCCTGGTTCACCGCGTACACGCCGGAGCTCGTCACCGTCGTCGCGATGTTCGGCGAGGAGCCCGGAACGGCCAAGCAGGTCACCCTGACCGGTACCGCGGGCGGTGGCCGAGCGGGTGGTTCCAGCTTCCCGGCCGAGATCTGGAAGGCGTACACGCTGGCTGCGCTCAAGGGCGTGAACACCGGCGAGTTCGACCTCTCCGAGGCCAAGATGGGCGCCTCGCAGGCGCCGAGCCGCAGCAGCTCCCCGTCGTCGAGCTCCTCGGCCTCCACCTCGCCGTCGGCCCCCGTCTCGCCGTCGCAGAACTCCCCGGACCCCGGCAAGAGCTCGCCGAACCCGACCAAGAGCACGACCAAGAGCCCGGACCCGACCAAGAGTCCGGACCCGACGAAGAGTCCGGACCCGACGAAGAGCCCGCCGCCGATCACGCTCCCGTAGCGCGCACCGCCGATTCCGGCACACCGCCGCCCCGCAGCCCTCATGCTGCGGGGCGGCGGTGTTTTCGCTTCAGCTCCGGACCGCCGCGGCGATCCGGTCGCCGAGCGCCTTGTCGACGTTGCGCCAGTACTGCACCGCACGGGCCAGCACCGGGGCGCTCACCCCGTCCTTCAGATGGCCGCTGACGTTCGCCACGAGCCGGTCGCGGGCCGCATCGTCCAGCACCTGCCGCACCAGCGTGCCCGGCTGGCCCCAGTCGTCGTCCTCGCGGTGCAGCGCGTACGCCTCCCGCACCATCTCGCCCGCCGCGGCCCAGCCGGCCGGCTCGCCGAAGCGGTCGGTGCCGGCCGCCGGGCCGCCGTACGAGTTCGGCGCGTACGGGCGCGCCGCGGCCGAGGGCTCGAAGCGCATCGCGCCGTCCTTCGCGTACGAGGAGACCTGCGCGCGGGGCCGGTTCGGCGGGAGCTGGGCGTAGTTCGCCCCGATCCGGTAGCGGTGGGTGTCGGGGTACGAGAACAGCCGGCCCAGCAGCATCTTGTCCGGCGACGGGCCGATGCCCGGCACCAGGTTGGAGGGCTCGAAGGCGGCCTGCTCGATGTGGACGAAATAGTCCTCCGGGTTCCGGTCCAGGGTCATCCGGCCGACCTCGATCAGCGGGTGGTCGCCGTGCGGCCACACCTTCGTCAGGTCGAACGGGTTGAACCGGTAGTCCGCGGCGTCCTCGAACGGCATGACCTGGATCTTCAGCGTCCAGCTCGGCGGTTCGGAGCCCGCGATCGACTCGAACAGATCGCGGCGGTGGGCGTCCGGGTCCTCGCCCGCGATCCGGTCGGCGTCGGCCTGGGTGAGGAACTCGATGCCCTGGTCCGTTCTCAGGTGGTACTTCACCCAGAACTTCGCGCCGCCGCCGTTGACCCACAGGTAGGTGTGCGAGCCGTAGCCGTTCATGTGCCGGTACGACCTCGGGATGCCCCGGTCGCCCATCAGCCACGTCACCATGTGCGCGGACTCGGGGGACAGGGTCCAGAAGTCCCACTGCATGTCGTGGTCGCGCAGCCCGTTGTCGGGGCGGCGCTTCTGGGAGCGGATGAAGTCCTGGAACTTGCTCGGGTCGCGCACGAAGAAGACCGGCGTGTTGTTGCCGACCAGGTCGTAATTGCCTTCGTTCGTATAGAACTTCAGGGCGAATCCGCGCGGGTCCCGCCAGGTGTCGGGGGAGCCCTGCTCACCGGCGACCGTCGAGAACCGGGCCAGCATCTCGGTCCGGCGGCCCGGCTGGAACAGGTCGGCCTTGGTGAACTGGCTGACGTCGTTCGTCACTTGGAAGACGCCGTACGCACCCGCCCCCTTGGCGTGCACCACCCGCTCGGGGACCCGTTCCCGGTTGAACTGCGCCATCTTCTCGACCAGGTAGTGGTCCTGGAGCAGGATCGGGCCGTCGGGGCCCACGGTGAGCGAGTGCTCGTCGCTCTCCACCGGGATCCCGGCGTTGTTCGTCGTGTACGGGATCTTCTGCGGATCCTGGGTCACGTGGGTCCTCCCGCGGGGTCGGCCGGTTCCCCCCTGGCTCCCCCCCTCGCGCCTACCCAGTCAACGCCGATCATTCGCCCCCGGCAACGGGAGCTCGAACCAGACCACCTTTCCGCTGCTCAGCCGGGTGGCACCCCAACGGCGGGCCATCCGGTTGACCAGGAACAGCCCGCGGCCGCCCTCGTCGGTGTCCCGCGCCCGGCGCTGGCGCGGCAGCTGCGGGGAGTCGTCGCCGACCTCGCAGCGCAGTACGTCCGTGCGCAGCAGGCGCAACGTCACGGGCCGCTCCGCGTACCGGACGGCGTTGGTGACCACCTCGCTGACCAGCAGCTCGAGGGAGTCCTGGAGCTCTTCCAGGCCCCACCGGGTCAGCGCGCGCCGGGCGAACCGGCGGGCCCGGCCCGGCGCGGTCTCCTCCGGGTCCAGGAACCAGTACGCCACGTCACTGGGCGCGATCCCGTCGAAGCGGGCCGCGAGCAGCGCGATGTCGTCGTCCCGGTCGCCCGGGCCGAGCATGTCCAGCACGTCGTCGCACAGGGCCTCCAGCGGCGGCGGATGGTCCAGGCCGGTCAGCTGGGCCGTGGTGGCGAGCCGCTCGCGGAGCTGCTCGATGCCGGTCCAGACGTCGCGCAGCCGGGACTCCACCAGGCCGTCGGTGTAGAGCAGCAGGGTGGCCCCGGCGGGGGCGTCCAGCTCCACGGCCTCGAAGTCCACGCCGCCGACGCCGATCGGGGCGCCGGGGGGCACCCGGAGCACTTCGGCGCGGCCGCCGAGGTGCAGGAGCACCGGCGGCGGGTGGCCGGCGTTGGCGATGGTGATCCGGTGCGAGACCGGGTCGTAGACCGCGTACAGGCAGGTCGCCATCCGGTCGGAGCCGAGGCGCTGCGCCTGCTCGTCCAGGTGGTGCAGGACCTCGGCGGGCGGCAGGTCCAGCTGGGCCAGGGTCTGGGCGGTGGTGCGGAGCTGGCCCATGATCGCGGCGGAGGTCATGGAGTGGCCCATGACGTCGCCGACGACGAGTGCGACCCGGCTGCCGGGCAGCGGTATGGCGTCGTACCAGTCGCCGCCGACCCGGGCCGTCTCGGCGGCGGGCAGGTAGCGCGAGGCGAGCCGCACCCCGGTGGGCTGGGGGAGGCTGTCGGGGAGCATGGTGCGCTGGAGCTCGTCGGCGATGTAGGCCTCGCGGCCGTACAGGACCGCCTTGTCGATCCCGAGCGCGGTGTGCGTGGCCAGCTGCGCGGCGACCAGGAGGTCGTTCTGCTCGAACGCGGGCCGTTCCGGGCTGCGCAGGAACACCGCCGCGCCGATGACGCGGCGGCGGCCGCGCAGCGGCGCGAGGATGGCCCGCTGGCCGCGCGGTACGGGGTGCTCCGAGCCGAGCAGCTCCGACAGCGCGTCCTTGGCCCCGGCGGCGGACCCGAAGACGGGCCGTACGCCGCGCAGCACCTCGGCGAGCGCACCGCCGGTGCGGATCTCGCAGAGCTCGGCCGCGGGCAGGTCACCCTGCGGGCCCACCAACGGCAGCTGGCTGAAGTCGAGCTCGCCGACGGCCCCCGCGGCCCCCGCGGCCCCGGCCCCTTCGGCTCCCGTGAGATCGTCGATCGGCCGGAGCCGGTCGGTGCGGCGCAGCCTTAAAACGACCGCGCCGACGGGACGCTCGTCGCCGACCGGCAGGGGATCCCGCAGGTAGACGAGGATGGCGTCCGAGAAGGTCGGCACGGTGGCCCGGCACAGTCCGAGCACGATCTCGTCGAGGTCGATGCCGCGGGCGATCCGCCGCGTGGCGGCCCCGACGAAGCGCAGTCGGTCCCCCTCGCGCCGCGCCATCCCGCCGTCCGGCACGGGCACACCCCCGCCGAGGACAACGGCCATTGCGGAGCCCTGCCCTTCGTACGCCGCCCCGCCGGCGGCGGCGCCGGCCGCGCCGGCTCGCCCGTCGGCCGGGCCCTCGCCGCCTGCGGCGTCCTGCCCGGCGTCGTCGGCACCGGCTTCGCGCGCACGGCCCGCGGGTGCGTCCCCGGCGGCTGCGCCTGTGTCCGCCCCGGTTTCGCGGGGGCGGGTCGACGGGGCGGTCCCGTCCGGGGCCGGGTGCGTTTCGCGGGGGCGGGAGCCGCCCGGTATCCCGGGCGCCTGCCGGTCCTGGCCGTCGGCCGGGCGGTCCGGGTCGCCGACCCGGGGCTCGTGGGCCCGCCCGACGGGCAGGGCCGCGGAGGCCGGGTCCTCGTCGTGGGCGGCCGCCGCGTGCGCGGCGTTGCGTGCGGCTTCGCCGTCGCGCCGCCGGGATCCGCCCGCTGCGGTCTCGCGCGCGGCATTGCGGGCCGCCTCGCCGTCCCGGGCACGGCGGCCGGCCGAGCCCTGCGCCGCGGCGGCGCGCGAGCGGCCGCGGCCCGGCCGGGGCGTGCCGTCCTGCGGGGCGGGCACGCCTTCGCCGCGCGGGCGCGGGAGGTCCGAGCCCCGCCCGGCGGCCTCCGCGTGCGGGCGGACCGGATCGTCGCCGGCCGCGGCCGAACCGCGTACGGCCTCGGCGGCGGGGACGGGGGCCTTGCCGTGGCCCAGTTCCTCCGCCGCACCGCCGGAGGCGGCAGGCATGGCCGAGCCGCCCGGGGCCGGTGTCGCGGCGGCCGCGGCAGGCTGCGGGCCCTCCTGCGAGGTGGGGTACTCCGTCACGCGTGGAATTCCGTCCGTTTGCGCTCGATGTGCGCTGCACTCAACTCGGTCAGTCGCGGTATACCCGCTCAGCGGCGGGGACACCATCACCCCGCGGTACCGCGTCCCGCTCGTTACCTCTCGCCCTGCGTTGACCTCCGGTCAAGTCCCGCGTACGGCACGACATTTACGGATGTGCGGCCGAGCGCGCCTCCCGCGCGCGACCCGCGGAGGGAGATCTTACGTTTGAACCCCGGGGGCGCATCAAGGGTCTCATGAGGTCATATGCGCCGGAGTGCGGTCCCAGTCCTCGGGAAGGGCCGGAACTCCCCAGGCGGGATCCGGCCGCCAGTCCTGCCAGCCGTCGCAGAACGGAGCCCCCCACGCCCTGATCACGTCCACCGCGGCCCGCCCCGCGACCTGCACCTGACGGGCCTGTTCCGCGTCCATCAGGCCGGACCGCTGGGCCTGCGCGAACTCGTCCTCGTCCCGCCACTTCCACGTGCGGTCCGGGTAGACGGAGATGTCCAGGAAGTGGTCCACGGAGTCGATCCCGCCGGACCACCGGGTCCGCGGCTCCTCGAGGTTCACGTACCAGCTCTTGAACCGCCAGCCGTGCTCCCAGAACAGCCACACCGACCACGGGTCCCCGGGCCGGGCCAGCTTCAGCACGCCGGCGCCGAACCAGCGCGACCGTACGGTGGTGCGCGGCGCGGTGTACCGGGTGGCGAGCGGCTCCTCGTGGACGGGGCTGCCGTCGGCCAGCACCGGCTTGACGCATTCGGTGCCGGGGGCCATCCACACCGCCAGCAGGTCGTCGGTGTCCTGCACCACGGTCACCGGGCGACAGATGTGGACCGCGCCCTTCAGGCCCGGGGCGTGGTCGCGGTAGCGCCAGAGGATCTGCTCCCCGGGCCGCCAGCGGGTGCCCTGCGCGTCGCCGCCCCCGCGGCCTCCGGTACCTGTCATGCGCAGATCTTAGGGCGGGGGCCCCTGCGCCCGCTGCGGTGCAGGTCACGGAGGTGCGCGGCGACGGGAAACGACCGAATCCGGCCCCCTTCCGGAAACGTTTTCAGGGCCGGGTCATCCGCAGGACGTCGAGCGCCTCGTCCAGCTGCTCCAGCGTCAGGTCGCCGCGGTCGACGTAGCCGGACTCGAGCACGACCTCCCTGATCGTCTTCCGCTCCGCGAGGGCCCTCTTGGCGACCTTGGCCGCCTCCTCGTAGCCGATGTACCGGTTCAGCGGGGTCACCACGGAGGGGGAGGACTCGGCGAACTCCCTGGCCCGCGCCTCGTTGGCGGTGATCCCGTCGACCGTGCGGTCGGCGAGCAGGCGGCTCGCGTTGCCCAGCAGCCGGATCGATTCCAGGAGGTTCTTCGCCATCACCGGGAGCATCACATTGAGCTCGAAGTTGCCCGCCGCGCCCGCCACGGCGACGGTCGTGTCGTTCCCCGTCACCTGCGCGGCGACCATGAGCACGGCCTCCGGGACCACCGGATTGACCTTCCCCGGCATGATCGAGGAGCCCGGCTGGAGATCGGGGAGATTGATTTCGGCCAATCCTGTCCGCGGTCCCGAGGCCATCCAGCGCAGATCGTTGGAGACCTTGGTCAGCGAGACGGCGATCGTACGGAGCATCCCCGAGGTCTCCACCAGCGCGTCCCGCGCCCCCTGGGCCTCGAAGTGGTTGCGGGCCTCGGTCAGCGGCAGTCCGGTCGCGGCGGCCACCTCGGCGATCACGGCGGCCGAGAACCCGGGCGGCGTGTTGATCCCGGTGCCCACCGCGGTCCCGCCCAGCGGCAACTCGGCCAGCCGGGGCAGCGCCGACTGCAGCCGCTCGACGCCGTAGCGCACCTGGGCGGCGTACCCGCCGAACTCCTGGCCCAGCGTCACCGGGGTGGCGTCCATCAGATGCGTGCGGCCCGCCTTGACCACCTCGGCGAACTCGGCGGCCTTGCGCTCCAGGGCGGCGGCGAGGTGCTCCAGGGCCGGGATCAGCTCGCGGGTGACGGCGGCGGTCGCGGCGATGTGGATGGACGACGGGAACACGTCGTTGGAGCTCTGCGAGGCATTGACGTGGTCGTTGGGGTGGACCTCGCGGCCGAGCCGCTCGCCGGCCAGGGTGGCGATGACCTCGTTGGTGTTCATGTTGGACGAGGTCCCGGAGCCGGTCTGGAACACGTCGACCGGGAAGTGCTCGTCCCAGCGCCCCTGCGCCACCTCGGCGGCGGCGGACCGGATCGCGTCGGCGATGCCCTCGTCCACCACCCCCAGCTTCGCGTTCACCGTGGCGGCCGCGGCCTTGATCAGGGCGAGGGCCTCGATGTGGGCGCGCTCCAGACGCTGCCCGGAGACGGGGAAGTTCTCCACCGCGCGCTGGGTCTGAGCGCGCCATTTGGCGTGCGCGGGCACCCGTACCTCGCCCATCGAGTCGTGCTCGATCCGGTAGGCGTCCTGGTTCTGATCGTCGGTCATGTTCGTTGCCTCCTCAAAAAGTTGAGCAATTGTCTTGTTCGAAGTGTTCCCAAGTCCCCTACCGGCCAGTAAATACCGTGGGTAACACCGACAGGGGAGACGTTCATGACACGTGTACGTACGAGACCCGGGCTCAGATCTACCTTCGCCGCCGCCGCGGCGATCGCGGCCGCCCTCGGGGGCGTCACCGCCATCACCCCCATGGCCCAGGCGGCGACCACCCCCGCAGCGGCCGCCACCCCGCTCTCGCCCGAACTGGAGGCCGTCCGCGCGGCGGAGGCCGTAAAGATCTACGGTGACGCGGCGATCCGCCCGCTGAACGAGCGCAAGACCGGCCTGATCTCGCTCGGCGACAGCGAGATTTCGGGCGAGGGCGTGGGCAACTACGACCCGGCGACCAACACCCCGAACAACCAGTGCCACCGCTCGCCGGACTCCGCGATCCACCGCACCGGCATCCCGGCCGACCTGACCTTCAACGTCGCGTGCTCCGGCGGCTACACCGGCAACATCCGGATCGGCGGCAGCAAGCAGTACGCCGACGAGCTGGTGCAGAGCGACAGCCTGGCCGTCAAGGCGCGCAACACGAAGATCAAGATGGTGCTGCTCGTCGCCGGCGCCAACGACGACCTCCAGTTCGGCCCGGTCATGACCGACTGCGTGACCCGCTGGGTGCTCAGCCAGGGCACCTGCGAGCCCAAGTACGGCCCCGGCTGGCAGGCGCGCGTCGACGGCCTGAAGCCCAAGGTCGAGTCCACCGTCGCCGACCTCAAGACGGTCATGCGCGACGCGGGCTACGCCGACTCCGACTACAAGCTGGTCGTGATGGGCTACCCCAGCCCCATCGGCCCCGACTTCTACGACAACCCGAACTTCCCCGGCAAGCTCCCCGGAGGCTGCGCCGGCTACGACTCCGACGCCTCCTGGGGCCGCAACTACGCGGTGCCCACCTTCGAGAAGGGCATGCGCGCGGCCGCCCTGGCCTCGGGCGCCACGTACCTGGACAACTCGCGGCTCTTCCAGGGCCACGAGGTGTGCATGGAGGACGCCTGGGCCCGCGGCCTCTACCTGGACCTCGGAGACCACTTCCCCTGGGACGAGAACACCGCCCGCCAGTCCTTCCACCCCAACTACCGCGGCCACGGAGCCTTCGCGGCCTGCCTGACCCAGCTCTACGACTCCGGCCTGCGCGAGGCCTCCTGCGCCGACCCGGCGAGCACCGGCACCCCGGTCCTGCAGACCGGTGCCTGGGACGACCTGTACAAGCCGCTGAAGAACGAGGCGACCGGCAACTGCCTCGACTCCAACGGCGGCGCCAGCGCCAACGACACCAAGGTCATCGGCTGGGACTGCCACGGCGGCCGGAACCAGGGCTGGTGGTACGACTCCGCGAAGAAGTCCGTCCACATCGAGCTCACCCACGACCGCTGCCTGGACGCCCCGGGCGCCAACTACGGCGCCGGCACGGGCCTGATCCTCTGGAACTGCCACGGCGGCGCGAACCAGCAGTGGGTCCGCGACGGCGCCACCCTGCGCCCCGCGGCCGCCCCGGGCATGTGCCTGACCGTGGCCGCCGCCCACGACCAGCTGCGCCTGCAGACCTGCAACGGCTCGGCGAACCAGCGCTTCGTGTAACCCCGCCCCTGCACACGACCCGAACCCCCCACACCCGGCCGGCGCACCCCGGCCGGGTGGCTGTACGCCGGGGCCGGTCACAGGCCGTTCAGGTACTCCCGTACCTCGCGGGGCCGGTTGGTGATCAGCGTGTCCACGCCGAGGCGCAGGCACAGCTCCACGTCCTCGGGCTCGTCGACCGTCCAGACCCGCACCCGCAGCCCCTTGGCCTTCAGCCGCGCCACCAGCCCCGGATCCTTGCGCAGCAGGTCGATACCGGGCCCCGCGTGCCCCGCGAACGGCGGCCGCGCCGGCCGCAGCCGCCGCTCGATCAGGTAGACGGCGGGCAGGCCGGGAGCCAGCCGGTGCAGCCGGGTCAGGGCGTTGCGGGAGAAGCTCATCACCTCGACGCGGCCTTCGGAGCCGTCTGCCAGCCCGTGGTCCTTCAGGACCCGTACGAGCTCGGCCTCCAGGCGGCCGCCGGCACGGGTGGGGTGCTTGGTCTCGACGGCCAGCCCGACGGGCCGGTCGGCGGCCAGCGCCTCCTTGAGCAGGTCCTCGAAGAGCAGCACCTGCGCCCCGCGGTGCTCCTCGCCCTTCCAGCCGCCGAAGTCGAGCGCGGACAGCTCCTCGTACGTCATGGCGGAGACCACCCCGCGCCCGTCCGAGGTCCGCTCCACCCGCCGGTCGTGCACGCACACGAGCCGCCCGTCGGCGCTCAGCCGCACGTCGCACTCCAGCGCGTCGGCGCCGTCGGCGATGGCCTGCCGGTAGGCGGCGAGGGTGTGCTCGGGGTGCTCGTGGGAGGCCCCCCGATGGGCGATGACCCGCACGTCGCGGGCGGTGACGGACTGCGCGTACTTCCGAATCATGGATCAGACGTTATCCGCATGCGCGGGACGCCCCGGTACTGCATCCTGCCCGGATGGCCGAACAGCAGGTGTACGCGACCTTTCACTGCGAGCCGTGCGAGGAGTGCGTCCAGGAGGACTGGCAGTTCATCCGGGACGGCGAGCTGTGCTGGGAGGGGTTCGGGCACTGTCCGCGGTACGAGGCCTACGCCTGCGACGGCGGCCGGGGCGTACCGCCGCCCGGGGTCCGGGAGCGCATCGTGGCCCGGGAGGGCACGGTCCACCTGCCGGTGGGTGGGCCGGACGGGGTGCCGATCGCGCTGCTGCGCCGGATGTACGGGCTGAGCATCGCCGAGGTCGTGGCTGCGCGGACGACGGGGTGGTGGGCCACACCCGTCGAGGCGCGGCTGCTGCAGGGGGTCGTGACTACGGCTTCGGCCGGGGGGCCAGAGGCGCAGGGGTGACCTTGAAGCCGCCCTTCGTGACCTCCGTGAAGGGGGCCGGGGCCATGCACGTGCCCACGCGGGGCTCCGACACCGAGCCGTCGGGCTTCACGTCGACGTTGGCGATGCCCCACGAGAAGCCCACCCGGTCGGGCCCGCCGCGTTCGCCGTCCTGGACGCTGATCCCGATCCGCCTGCCCTCCCAGCCGACGTTCGAGGACGTGACCACCGCGGTGACCGTGGCCGTCCTGCCGCCGGTGACCAGGCAGTCCACCTCCGCCTCGGCGACAGCGGTGAAGCCCGTGTCGGGCATGGCGTGGTAGACGGTGACCCGGCCGCGCGCGTCGACCGGCATGCCCTGCTCCCCGCCCGGCGCCGGGAAGGGCCTGCTCCACGGGGCGGCGTCGGCGTCGACCGTGAAGCGGATGTCGTGCTCCTTCGGGACGTACGGGTAGGACACCGTCCCGCCGCCGTGCACCGAGGCGAGCTTCGGCGCGGCCGGCGCGGCCGGCGCGGCCGGCGCCGCGGGGGCCGGAGCCGCGCCGATCAGGGCCGCCACCAGGGCGGCGGCGCATCCGGCCATGAGGAGGGCGCGCTTGCGGTTCTTCATCGTGAACTCCCGTTGACGGTGTGCCGTTTGGGCATGGCAACAGCCTCTCGCGGGGCCTCCGGCGATCCATCTGCCCGTCGGACGACATGCGTGAGGGCCCCTCCCCCGCACGGGGGAGGGGCCCTCAGGCCGTCGTACTACAGACCCGGGCCGCGCACCGGGATGTGGGTGAACGTCGGCTCCGGGGCCGGGTTCTGGAAGAAGTCGTTCCCCTTGTCGTCCACCACGATGAACGCCGGGAAGTCCTCGACCTCGATCTTCCAGACCGCCTCCATGCCGAGCTCCTCGTACTCCAGGACCTCGACCTTCTTGATGCAGTCCTGGGCCAGGCGCGCCGCCGGGCCGCCGATCGAGCCGAGGTAGAAGCCGCCGTGCGTGCCGCACGCGTCCGTCACCTGCTGCGAGCGGTTGCCCTTGGCCAGCATGACCTTCGAGCCGCCCGCCGCCTGGAACTGCTCGACGTACGAGTCCATGCGGCCGGCGGTGGTCGGGCCGAAGGAGCCCGAGGCGTAACCCTCGGGGGTCTTCGCCGGGCCGGCGTAGTAGACCGGGTGGTCCTTCAGGTACTGCGGCATCTCCGCGCCCGAGTCCAGCAGCTCCTTGATCTTGGCGTGCGCGATGTCGCGCGCCACGACCAGCGGGCCCGTCAGGGAGAGCCTCGTCTTCACCGGGTACCGGGTGAGGGTGGCGAGGATGTCGGACATGGGCCGGGTCAGGTCGATCTTGACCACGTCCGCCGACTCGGACAGGTGCTCGTCCGTGGTGTCGGGGAGGAAGCGGGCCGGGTCGCGCTCCAGCTGCTCCAGGAAGACGCCCTCGGCGGTGATCTTCGCGGTGGCCTGGCGGTCCGCCGAGCAGGACACGGCGATCGCGACCGGGAGGGACGCACCGTGGCGGGGCAGGCGGACGACGCGGACGTCGTGGCAGAAGTACTTGCCGCCGAACTGCGCACCGATGCCGATCTTCTGGGTCAGCTCGAAGACCTGCTGCTCCAGCGCTTCGTCGCGGAAGCCGTGGCCCAGGGGGGAGCCCTCGCGCGGCAGCTCGTCGAGGTAGTGGGCCGAGGCGTACTTCGCCGTCTTGAGCGCGTGCTCCGCCGACGTGCCGCCGACGACGATCGCCAGGTGGTACGGCGGGCAGGCCGCGGTACCGAGCGAACGGATCTTCTCCTCCAGGAACTTCATCATGGAGGCCTCGTTGAGGACCGCCTTCGTCTCCTGGTAGAGGAAGGACTTGTTGGCCGAGCCGCCGCCCTTGGCCATGAAGAGGAACTTGTACGCGCCGCCGTCCGTCGCGTACAGCTCGATCTGCGCGGGCAGGTTCGAGCCGGTGTTCTTCTCCTCCCACATGGTGAGCGGGGCCATCTGCGAGTAGCGCAGGTTCAGGCGCGTGTACGCGTCGTAGATGCCGCGCGAGAGGGCCGCCTCGTCCGCGCCCTCCGTCAGCACGTTCTGGCCGCGCTTGCCCATCACGATCGCCGTGCCCGTGTCCTGGCACATCGGCAGGACGCCGGCCGCCGCGATGTTCGCGTTCTTGAGGAGGTCGAGCGCGACGAACTTGTCGTTCGCCGAGGCCTCCGGGTCGTCGATGATCCGGCGCAGCTGCGCGAGGTGCGCGGGGCGCAGGAAGTGCTGGATGTCGTGGATGGCCTCTTCGGCGAGCTTGCGCAGCGCCTCGGGCTCGACCTTGAGGAACGTACGGCCGTCGGCCTCGAAGGTCGAGACGCCCTCCGAGGTCACCAGCCGGTAGGGGGTGGTGTCCTCGCCCAGGGGCAGCAGGTCGGTGTACGCAAACTCTGGCATGACGGCAGTCATTCCTCACTCGGCAGACGGCGCTGGCGACCAATTGGCAGCGCGGCTATCCAGCGTAGGACCTCCGTCCCGGGCTGTGTCTGTGAGGTAAGGCTCACTGGCGACTATCGCGATCTATCGCGTATCGCTATGCTGGCTGGCGTGGACCTGGAAAAGAAGCCCGCCGCGCCTGCCGCCGCCCCCGGAGCCGCCCCCGCCGAGCTGCGGGCCTCCGACGCCGACCGCGACCGGATCGCGCACATCCTGGCCGACGCCCTCGCCGAGGGCCGGCTGACCGCCGAGGAGCACTCGGAGCGCCTGGACTCGCTGTACGCCGTGAAGACGGTCGGGGAGCTCGAGGTGCTCGTACGGGACCTGCCCGCGCCCGGCGCCGCGCCCGCTGCACCCTCGTACGCACAGGCCCCGGCGCGTCCGGCGCCGGCCGGCCAGGCCGAGGTGTCGGAGACCGTGGTCGCCGTGTGCAGCAGCGCCACCCGCAAGGGCCGCTGGCGGCCGGGCGCGCACACCCGCGTGGTCTCCGTCCTCGGCGACGTCAACGTCGACCTCACCGAGGCCGTCTTCGAGCAGCAGGTCACCGAGATCAACGTGACGAGCGTGCTGGGCAACGTCGAGATCCTGGTCCCGGAGAACGTGACGCTCCGCGGCTACGGCGGCGGGGTGCTCGGCAACTTCGAGGTGCACGGCGAGAGCCGCGCCGGGACCGCCGATCCGGATCCGAACGCGCCGGTGGTGATCGTCCGGGGCTTCGCGCTGCTGGGCAACATCGAGGCCCGGCGCAAGCTCGGCGCCCGCCTGGTCGACCTGGCCCTCAAGCTCCGCAAGCGCCTGGAGGGGTAGCCCCCGGGCCGGGAGTGCCGGTCGGGTCAGCGGTACCAGACGTCCGTGCCGCCTGCGCAGGCGCCGACGTAGATGCCGCCGTCGCTCGCGCGGAACAGCTGGCACTCCTTGAGCTCGAGGCGGCGCACGCTCGACGCGAAGCTGTACTCGCCGATGTTGACCTCGGTCCCGGCGCCGTTGGTGTTCCACACCTCTTCGTCGCGGGTGCCGCCGTCCGCGTACACGGCGTGGATCCGCACGGCCGCGCCCTTCTTGTCCGCCGAGGACGTGTCCTTCAGCCTGCCGTCCAGGTGCAGCCGGCCGTCGGACGTCGTCCAGAGGGTGCCGTGGGCCCAGGCCCCGGCGATGTCGCCGCCGGTGTGGGTGAGGTCCCAGCCGCCGCCGGCGGCGGCCGGGCCGGCCGTCAGCAGCAGGGCCGCCGGGATCGCGGCCAACGCCAGGGCCGCCTTCGTCTTCAGGTGCATCGTTCCTCCGTCGCCTCGTCCACGTCGTTCGGGACGAGGGAAACGTAGTCCGAGGGGCCCTTCCTTCTCGGCCCACCACGGGGTGATCCTCAGGGCCCGCCCCGGGTGTAGCCGGCGTACAACCAGGGGGGTAGGGGGTCGGGTGGTGCGTCGGGTTTCGGTCGAAGTTCCCCACCGTGGCGCGCTTGCGGCACGCAGTGCATAGGGCCGCGTACAGCGGGTAGGGACAGGTGCATCGTCTCTCGCTTGCGTATACGTCGTCAGGAGTAGACCGTGCAGCATCCGCCGCATCAGTCCCTGCAGGTAGCCGCCGTACAGAGCCTCCAGGCGCGTCCGGCCGCCGTACCGAAGCCGCGGGTGCCGGCGAGGGAAGAGGACGGCCCATGGCACGCGGAGGCGGTGTGCCGCCGGGACGAGGCGGGGCTGTTCTTCGCGCCCTCCAAGGAGCCGACCGCCGCGAGGCTCTCGCGCGAGGAGGCCGCCAAGCGCGTCTGCGCGCGCTGCCCGGTGATGGTCGCCTGCCGCGAGCACGCACTGCTCCAGCCCGAGCCGTACGGGGTCTGGGGCGGGCTCACCGCCGCCGAGCGGCGGGTGGTGCTGGCCCGCCGCCGGCGCCGGGCGGCGGAACTGCGCCAGGCCCCGGGAGCCGGGCCGATAGCCGCCGCGGGCTGAGGGCCCGTACGCACGCGAGCGAGAGGGGCGCTACCGCCGCACGCGGTAACGCCCCTCTCGCTGTGCCGGACGCCGAGACGGCTCGTCCGCTCCTGCTGCCGTTCCTACTTCGCGCGGTCGAAGTCGACCGCGCTGTACGCGCGCAGCTTCGACAGGCGGTGCGTCGAGTCGATCTGCCGGATCGTGCCCGACTTCGAGCGCATGACCAGCGAGGACGTGGTCGCGGTCTCCGAGCGGTAGTGGACGCCGCGCAGCAGCTCGCCGTCGGTGATGCCGGTGGCGACGAAGAAGACGTTCTCGCCGGACACCAGGTCGTTGGTGTGCAGGACCCGGTCCAGGTCGTGGCCCGCGTCGATGGCCTTCTGGCGCTCCGCCTCGTCCTTCGGCCACAGCTTGCCCTGGATCGTGCCGCCGAGGCACTTGATCGCGCAGGCCGAGATGATGCCCTCGGGGGTGCCGCCGATGCCCAGGAGCAGGTCCACGCCGGTGCCCTCGCGCACCGCCATGACCGAGCCCGCGACGTCGCCGTCCGAGATGAACTTGATCCGGGCGCCGGTCTCGCGGATCTCCTTGACGATGCCCTCGTGGCGGGGGCGGTCCAGGATGATCACCGTGACGTCCTCGACGGCCATGTTCTTGGCCTTGGCGACGCGCCGGATGTTCACCGAGACGGGTGCGTTGATGTCGACGAAGTCGGCGGCCTCGGGGCCGGTGACCAGCTTCTCCATGTAGAAGACCGCGGACGGGTCGAACATGGTGCCGCGGTCGGCGGCGGCGAGCACGGCGATGGCGTTCGGCATGCCCTTGGCGTTCAGGGTGGTGCCGTCGATCGGGTCGACGGCGATGTCGACCTCGGCACCGGTGCCGTCGCCGACCCGCTCGCCGTTGAACAGCATCGGGGCTTCGTCCTTCTCGCCCTCGCCGATGACGACGACGCCGTTCATCGAGACGGTGGAGATCAGGGTCCGCATCGCGTTGACCGCGGCGCCGTCGGCGCCGAGCTTGTCGCCGCGCCCGACCCACCGGCCGGCGGCCATCGCGGCAGCCTCGGTCACCCGGACGAGTTCCAGGGCGAGGTTGCGGTCGGGGGCCTCCGGAGAGACTTCGAGCTGGGGCGGCAGGTTGTGCTCGGTCATCGGAGCGCACCTTTCTGTACGGCGACGGCCGGAAGTGAGGGTGCTGGAACTCTATCGGTACGTCGACAAATTGAGCAGACCGGGTCACGTATGAGCGGAATATCGGTCAGACGATTGGCGTGAGCGGACATCTTGCGGACCCCCGCGGTCGCCGCGCCGACCCCGGCGGAGATCGCTCCCGGCCATGGGGGACGATGGGGGCGTGGCAGGTATGAAGGGCAAGCAGACGGTCTGGGACATGGTCCGGTCGCTGGCGGTGATCGGTGTCGTCGTCGCGGTGATCTACATCTTCGTCCCACATGACGAGAAGGCCGATCCGACACACGTGGTCGACTACCGGGTGGAGACGATCACCGCCCGGCGCGCCGCGCCGTACCCGGTGGCGGCCCCCGCGGGGCTCCCGGCGGAGTGGCGCGCGACCTCGGTGACGTTCGACCGCAAGGCCGCGAACGCCTGGCACCTGGGCTTCCTGGACCCGCAGGGGCAGTACGTCGCGGTCGAGCAGTCCAGCGACGCCTCGGCCAAGCGCCTGGCCGCCCTCACCCGGCAGGCGAAGGCCACCGGGCAGACGCAGCAGGTGGGCGACCTGGCCTGGGAGCGCTGGGAGGGCGAGAAGTACGACGCGCTCGTCCGGCAGGAGCAGGGCTACGTCACCGCGGTGACCGGCACGGCCTCGTTCGAGGAACTCGGCACGATGGCGGCGGCACTGGAGTTCAAGCAGGGCGCCGCCCAGTAGTCGGCCCGGTGGCCGGAAGCCCGGCCCGGCGGCCCGCCGTGCGGGCGCCGACATGCGGAAAGGCCGCTCCCCCGGAATCCCGGGAGAGCGGCCTTCTGCGTACCTGGTGCGCGTGTCCGGACTCAGACGGTGGTGATGACCTGGTCGAAGCTCAGGCGCGGGCCGCGGGCGTGCCACGCGTCCTCGCCCGGCTTGCCGATGTTGACGACCATCAGCGGGGTGTGGTCGCCGTCCAGGAACTCCTTCTGGACGCCGGCGAAGTCCAGGCCGCCCATCGGGCCCGCGGCCAGACCGGCGGCGCGGACGCCGACGATGAAGTACGCGGCCTGCATGGCGGCGTTCATCACGGCGGACTGCTCGCGGACCGGGCGCTCGCTGAAGAAGGCGTCCTTGGCCTGCGGGAAGTGCGGGAGCAGCTGCGGCAGCTCCTCGTGGAACTCGTTGTCCGCGGAGAGGATCGCGACCAGCGGCGCGGCGGCGGTCTTCGCCTGGTTGCCCTCCATCATCAGGTTCACCAGCCGCTCGCGGGCCTCGGGGGAGCGGACCAGCGTGATGCGCAGCGGCGTCGAGTTGAAGGCGGTGGGGCCGTACTTGACCAGGTCGTAGATCGCCTGGACCTGCTCCTCGGTCACCGGCTCGTCGGAGAACGAGTTGGCGGTGCGGGCCTCGCGGAACAGCAGGTCCTGAGCGGCGGAGTCAAGAACGAGAGACATCGGAAAGCCTTCTTCCATACGGAGGTGAAGCGATGTCCCGACTTTAAGCCAAAAGTTGTAGAACTTTCAACTAAATCGGCGTCGGGGTGACTCGGATCACGTTTGGCCTGGCGTCCGGCCCGGCCTCAGGCGTCCCGCTCGTCACTCCCGCCACCCCCGTCGGCCCCCGCTTCGCGGGCTGCCAGCGCCGAGTCGAGCCGGGCGCGGGCTCCTTCCAGCCAGTGCCGGCAGACCTTCGCGAGCTCCTCGCCGCGCTCCCAGAGCGCGAGCGAGTCCTCGAGGGAGGTGCCGCCGGCCTCCAGCTTGCGGACGACCTCGATGAGCTCGTCCCGGGCCTGCTCGTACCCCAACGAGGTATCGGTTTCAGTCATTCCCGTCCCACCTTGTGTGTTCAGTACATCGAATGTGCGGTGCGGGGCGCGCGGCTCATTCGCCGCGCCGCCCGGCGTCCGGTGCGTCCGGTGCGTCCGGTGCGTCCCGTGCGGGCTGTGCGTCCGGTGCGACCCGTGCGACCCGTACGGAGAACTCGCCCTCCGCCACCCGCGCGCGCAGCACCTCTTCCGCCGAGACGTCCTCCGGCGAGCGCACCACGTGCCCGTCCGCCCGCTGCAGCACGGCGTACCCGCGCTCCAGCGTCGCCGCCGGGGACAGCGCCACCACCCGGGCCAGGGTGTGCGCGAGCTCCGAATCCGCCCGGTCCAGCAGGTGCCCGAGGGTGCGCCGGGTGCGGCCCAGCAGGGCCTCCAGCTCGGCCTCGCGGGTCTCCACCATCCGCTGCGGATGGACGAAGACCGGCCGGGCGAGCGCGTGCGCGAGCCCCCGCTCCTCCCGGTCGAGCAGCCCGCGGACCGCCCGGAGCCCCCGGCCCTGCAGCTGGCGTACCCGCTCGAGCTCCTCGCCGACGTCCGGGACCACCTTCTTCGCGGCGTCCGTGGGCGTGGAGGCCCGCAGGTCCGCGACCAGGTCCAGGAGCGGGGAGTCCGGCTCGTGCCCGATCGCCGAGACCACCGGGGTACGGGCCGCCGCGACCGTCCGTACGACCTCCTCGTCGGAGAACGGCAGCAGGTCCTCCACACTGCCGCCGCCGCGGGCCACGATGATCACGTCGACCTCGTCCAGGGCGTCGAGCTCCTTGACCGCCCGGATCACCTGGGGCACCGCGTTCACCCCCTGGACGGCGACGTTGCGCACCTCGAAGCGGACCGCCGGCCAGCGCCGCCGGGCGTTCTCCAGTACGTCGCGCTCGGCCGCCGAGGCCCGCCCGACCACCAGCCCGATCAGCTGCGGCAGGAACGGCAGCGGCTTCTTGCGGTCCAGCGCGAACAGGCCCTCGGAGGCGAGCGACCGCTTGAGCTTCTCCAGCCGGGCGAGCAGCTCGCCGATCCCGACGGGCCGTATCTCGGTGGCCCGCAGCGACAGCTGCCCGCGCGGGGCGTACCACTCCGGCTTGGCCAGTACGACGACCCGCGCGCCCTCCGTCACCGCGTCCGCGACCTCGTCGAAGACCTGGCGGTAGCAGGTCACGCTGAGCGAGATGTCGTGCGACGGGTCGCGCAGCGTCAGGAAGACCACCCCCGCCCCCGGCCGCCGAGAGAGCTGCGTGATCTGCCCCTCCACCCACACCTGGCCGAGCCTGTCGATCCAGCCCCCGATGAGCCGGGACACCTGGCCGACCGGCAGCGGCGCGTCAGCCGACGTATTCAGACCCATGCACGAAGGCTAGCCGCCCGGGCTGACAGCGTCTCAGGGTCGGGTGAGGGTGTCGGGTTTCAGGGTCAGGGTCCGGGTCCTGTGGCCGTGTCGTGCTTCAGGGTCCGGTGACGGTGTCGCCGTCCGGCCGCCGGCCGCGTTGGGCGAAGAGCACCCCCAGACCCGCCATCAGCCACAGCGCCCCCACCACCTGCGCCGTCCAGGACGCCTCGACGATCACCGCCACGGTCACCGCCGCGCCGAGCACCGGGACCACCAGGTGCTTCCACCAGTTCGGAGCTCCGGCCCCGCGCCGCACCACGAACCAGCCGACCACCGAGGCGTGCAGCAGTGTGAACGCCACCAGCGCCCCGACGTCCACCACCGAGACCAGCTGGTCGAGCCCGTCGTCGCGCCGGGCCGCCGACACCGCCGCGATCAGCGTGATCGTCGCCGCCACCAGCAGGGCCGGCCGCGGAGTCCCGTCCGAGGTCCGCGCGAGCGCCCCCGGCAGCCTTCGCTCCCGGGCCATCGCGAACACCAGCCGGCCCGCCGCCGCCTGCCCGGCCAGTGCCGCGAAGGCCGCCCCGATCGCCTTGCTGACCGCGACCAGGTCGTGCAGCCAGTTCCCGACCGAGGACTCCACCGCGGTGTAGAACGCCGGCCCCTGCTGCGCCGGATCGGCCGCCAGCTGCGCCGAGGACACCGGCATCAGCAGCGCCGCCAGGTAGCTCTGCGCGACGAACAGCACCCCGGCCAGCGCCAGGCAGAACAGCACCGCGCGCGCCACCCGCGCCGAGCCGCCCGTCACCTCCTCCGCGAAGGAGGCGATCGCGTCGAAGCCGAGGTACGACAGGACCGCCACCGACACCGCGCCCAGCACGGCCGTCAGGGAGAAGCCCGCCGTACCGTCCCCGGTCAGCGGCGACAGCCAGCCGCGCTGCGCCCCGTCCCGGACCAGCACGCTCACCGCGGCCACCACGAACACCAGCAGCACCGCGATCTCCATGGCCAGCACGGCGAAGCCCACGCGCGCGGCCGCCCGTACGCCCCACAGGTTCAGCGCGGTGGTCACCAGCACGGCCAGTGCCGTCCACACCCACCGGGAGACCTCCGGGACCAGCGCGTTCATCGCGATCCCGGAGAAGAGGTACGCGACCGCCGGGATCAGCAGGTAGTCGAGCATCGCCATCCAGCCGGCGACCAGCCCGGGACCCTCGCCGAGCCCCTTGCGCGCGTACGTGAACACCGAGCCGGCCTGCGGGGCCACCTGGACCATCTGCGCGTACGAGAACGCCGTGAAGGCCATCGCGACCGTCGCGAAGACGTAGACGAGGGCGACGGCGCCGTGCGACTTCGCGTCCAGGGTGCCGAAGACCCCGACCGGGGCCATGGGGGCGATGAAGAGGAGCCCGTACACGACCAGGTCCCGGAATCCGAGGCTCCGCCGGAGGGCCGGCTGCGGCACCGTACTGGGCTCCGTAACGGACGCCATCATTCCTCCGAGGGGCCGTCGGTTCGCACGTTCGACCCAGTCTGTGCCGAATGGGCGACGCCCGGCCTCCTGGAGACCCCCGTACGATGGACCGCATGACTGCTGCCGCACCTGCTCCCGCTTCCCGACGCGTCCTGCTCGCCGCCCCGCGCGGCTACTGCGCGGGCGTGGACCGAGCCGTGATCGCCGTCGAGAAGGCCCTCGAGCAGTACGGTGCGCCGGTCTACGTCCGGCACGAGATCGTGCACAACAAGTACGTCGTCCAGACGCTGGAGAAGAAGGGCGCCATCTTCGTCGAGCGGACGGAAGAGGTGCCCGAGGGCTCCATCGTGATGTTCTCCGCGCACGGCGTGGCGCCGGTGGTGCACGAGGAGGCGGCGGCCGGCAAGCTCGCGACGATCGACGCGACCTGCCCGCTGGTCACCAAGGTGCACAAGGAAGCGATCCGGTACGCGAACGAGGACTTCGACATCCTCCTCATCGGCCACGAGGGCCACGAGGAGGTCATCGGCACCTCCGGCGAGGCCCCGGACCACATCACGATCGTGGACGGCCCGGACGACGTGGACAAGGTCGTCGTGCGCGACGAGTCGAAGGTCGTCTGGCTCTCGCAGACCACCCTGTCGGTCGACGAGACCATGGAGACGGTCGACGCGCTGAAGACCAAGTTCCCGCTGCTGGTCTCGCCGCCGAGCGACGACATCTGCTACGCCACCTCGAACCGCCAGGCCGCGGTCAAGGTGATGGGCGCCGACTCCGACCTGGTCATCGTCGTCGGCTCCAAGAACTCCTCGAACTCGATCCGGCTGGTCGAGGTCGCGCTCGACGCGGGCGCTCGCGCCGCGCACCTCGTCGACTTCGCGAGCGAGATCGACGAGGCCTGGCTGGAGGGCGTCACCACGATCGGCCTGACCTCGGGCGCCTCGGTTCCGGAGGTGCTGGTCGAGCAGGTGCTCGAGTGGCTCGCGGAGCGCGGCTTCGAGGACGTGGAGATCGTCAAGACCGCCGAGGAGTCGATCGTCTTCTCGCTGCCGAAGGAGCTGCGCCGCGACCTGCGCGCCGAAGCGGCCGCGCTGGTTGCCGAGAAGTAGCCCGCTTCGTTTCGTACGGTGAGTCCATGCAGATCTTCGGTGTGGACATCGGCGGTTCCGGGATCAAGGGCGCTCCCGCGGACCTGGACCGTGGCGAGCTGGCGCAGGAGCGACACAAGGTACTGACACCACAGCCGGCCACCCCCGACGGGGTGGCCGGCTGTGTCGTCGAGGTGGTGCGCCACTTCGACTGGGACGGCCCGGTGGGGGTGACGTTCCCGGGCGTCGTCACGGGGGGCGTCACCCGTACGGCGGCCAACATGGACAGCGCGTGGATCGGCGTCGACACGGCGACCCTGCTGTCGCAGCGGCTCGGGGGCCAGCCCGTCACGGTCCTCAACGACGCGGACGCGGCCGGGGTCGCGGAGATGACGTACGGCGCGGGCAAGGGCCGCGGCGGCACGGTGATCATGCTGACGCTGGGCACCGGCATCGGCAGCGCGCTGTTCACGGACGGCCGGCTGGTCCCGAACTCGGAGCTCGGCCACCTGGAGCTGAAGGGCCACGACGCGGAGAAGCGGGCCTCGGTCAAGGCCAAGGAGGACGGGGACCTCACCTGGGAGCGCTGGGCGCACCGGGTGCAGCGGTACCTGGAGCACGTGGAGATGCTCTTCTCCCCGGACCTCTTCATCATCGGCGGCGGCGTCAGCCGCAAGCCGGAGAAGTTCCTCCCGCTGATCCAGGACGTCCGGGCCGAGATCGTCCCGGCCAAGCTCCAGAACAACGCGGGCATCGTGGGCGCGGCGATGGCGGCGCAGGGATCGGGCGGTTAAGCGACACCCCTACTGGGCCGTACGGCGGGGGAGCCTCCGCCGGGAGATCAGCACGGCCTTCCGTACGACGACGATCAGCGCGGAGATCAGGGTCCCGCCGTACAGCCAGCCGGCGTGCAGCGACAGGGCGGACACCATGCCCATGAGCTCCGCGCCGAAGCCGCCGGAGCCGCCGGAGAGGGGCCAGACTCCGGCGGCGAAGGCGATCGGCGCGGAGATCGGCGCGGTGATCAGGTCGGCGGGGCGCACCCAGAGGGCGGTGGCGGCCGCGACGGGCAGGAAGAGCAGTCCGTACGCGAGCAGCGAGCCGCCGAAGAGCAGCCAGGCGATCCCGGCGGCCAGGGTCATCGCGACGCACGCGAACAGCCCGCCGCCGAGCCCGGTCAGCCGGGCGCGCGGCAGCCGCCGGGCCGGCGCGGGCCGCGGCCGGCCGCCCTGGGCGGGCACGGCGCCGATGGGCGGGGCCGGGCGCCGCGGCTGCTGCCGCTCCGGCTGCTGCTGTCGCTGCGGGTGATCCACCGAACGCGTCCTGTATTGCTCCACCCCACCAAGCTAGGCGGGCCGAGCGCGGTATCGGGGTGGGGACACGCGTACAACGACTGCCACTCAGCGGAAAGTAAACTGTCCGGTGGCCCACTCCCGGGCCGCCGCCCCCTCCAGCTACGGGAAGTCGCCAACGTGTCGCTCACGATCGGAATCGTCGGCCTGCCGAATGTCGGCAAGTCGACCCTGTTCAACGCCCTGACCAAGAACGACGTGCTGGCGGCCAACTACCCGTTCGCCACCATCGAGCCGAACGTCGGCGTCGTCGGCGTCCCGGACCCGCGCCTGGCCGTGCTCGCCGGGATCTTCGGCTCGCAGCGCGTCCTGCCGGCGACGGTCGACTTCGTCGACATCGCGGGCATCGTCCGCGGCGCCTCGGAGGGCGAGGGCCTGGGCAACAAGTTCCTCGCGAACATCCGTGAGTCGGACGCGATCTGCCAGGTCATCCGTGCCTTCAAGGACGAGAACGTCGTGCACGTCGACGGCAAGGTCTCGCCGAAGGACGACATCGAGACGATCAACACCGAGCTGATCCTCGCCGACCTCCAGTCCATCGAGAAGGCCGAGCCCCGCCTGACGAAGGAGTCCCGCCTCCAGAAGGAGAAGGTCGCGGTCCTCGCGGCCGTCGTCGAGGCCAAGAAGATCCTCGAAGCCGGCGACACCCTCTTCTCCAAGGGCATCACCAAGGGCACGGAGCAGGGCGACCTCCTCCACGAGCTGCACCTGCTGACCACGAAGCCGTTCCTCTACGTCTTCAACGTGGACGAGGACGAGCTGGTGGACGACGCCTTCAAGGCGGAGCAGAGCGCGCTGGTCGCCCCGGCGGAGGCGATCTTCCTGAACGCCAAGCTGGAGCAGGACCTCTCCGAGCTGGACGACGAGGAGGCCCTCGAGCTCCTCCAGTCGGTCGGCCAGGAAGAGCCCGGCCTGGCCACCCTCGGCCGCGTCGGCTTCGCCACCCTGGGCCTCCAGACGTACCTGACGGCCGGCCCGAAGGAAACCCGCGCCTGGACCATCAAGCAGGGCGCCACGGCCCCCGAGGCGGCCGGCGTGATCCACACCGACTTCCAGCGCGGCTTCATCAAGGCCGAGGTCATCTCCTTCGCGGACCTGGTCGCCTGCGGCTCGGTCGCCGAAGCCCGCGCCAAGGGCAAGGCCCGCATGGAGGGCAAGGACTACGTCATGCAGGACGGCGACGTGGTCGAGTTCCGCTTCAACGTCTGATCGTTTCGTTGCTGCGCGCCGGCTGACCCGTCAAGCGTGCGGTTCAGAAGGGGTCGGTTCCTCCGGGAGCCGGCCCCTTCGCCGTCCCCGTGCCGGGTTTCCCGACCTCGGGGCACCCCACACCACGAGCTCTCCGTTGTCGATCATGTAGACGGCGCGGTAGTCGCCGACCCGCAGTCGACGGCGTTCTGGCTGCGACACGAGCGCGGTGGTGTCGAAGCCGAGGCAGCCGCTGTGGAGGGCGGGCTCCCTCGCTCTGGCCGGGCGTGCCGGATGAACCCGCAGCGGCTCCCGGTGGCGGGCTTGTGGGTGCTTGCCCGCAAATGGGGGCGGGGGTGCGGGCGGGCGGAGAGCCTCGTTGACCGGTGGATCTTGGTGAGTAGGGTCACGGAGCGCGCGCGGTCTCGACAGCAGACCCGGGGGAGCGTGGGCGCTTGGGAGGCGCAGGCCGTGACCAGATCGCGATTCCGCACGGGGCTGTGGACCGCAGTGACCACCACGAGCCTGCTCCTGGCGCTGGCCCCGGGTGTGGCCGCCGCCGCGCCGTCGGGGGTCGACGACCCCGCCGATCCGACAGTACGGCGCGACCCCGCGACCGGGCACGCCCGGATGATCTTCAACTCCGGCGGGTATCTGACCCCGCCCTCCAAGCGGGCTCCCGAGCACGTCGCGCTCGCCTACGTGCGTGACCACCGGGGGGAGTTCGGGCTCACCGCCGGGCAGGCCGCGCAGCTCGTCGTCGTCTCCACGTACCCCACCAGGCACAACGGGGCTCAGCAGGTGACGATCGGTCAGAGCATCGACGGCATGCGCGTCCACGGCGGGCTCCTCACCGCCACCGTCGACAAGCTCGGCCGCCTCGTCCTCCTCGGCGGCGCCGTCGTGACCGCCGAGCCGGCCGGCCACGTCGAGCTGACCGCGAAGCAGGCCCTCGACCACGCGGCCGAGGCGCAGGGCGCCCGGGCCCAGCACGAGCTGACGGGCACGGACAACCGCGACAAGGGCAGGCAGAAGTTCAAGAACGTCTACGCGAAGAGGCTCACGAAGCCCAACGACGTGACCGCCGAGCTGGTGTGGTTCCCCACCGACTCCGGCCGCGAGCTCCGCCCGGCCTGGCTCACCGACATCGAGGTCTCCGGCACGTCCTGGTACCAGACGGTGGTCGACGCCGCCGACGGCCGGGTGCTCAGCCGCGAGAGCCGGTACCACCACGCCGGCCCCGAAGGGACCGTCTTCACGGCGCAGCACCCGGACGTCGCCGGCGCCGCCCGTACGGTCACGCCGTTCACCGGGCGCGACGGGTCCTGGGTGGCGGACCGGCTGACCCAGGGCAACAACGCCAACGCGTACCGGGACGAGGACGGCGACAACACGGTGCCGGACACCGGGAACGACGCGCTGCGCCCGCAGTCCCCGGCCAGCGGCGATCCCGCCTTCCAGCACTTCGACTACACGTTCGGCGACACGTGGCGCACCAACGCCACCGCGACGCAGGCCGACCTCGACGCGGACGTGAACCCCGTCGTCACGCAGCTCTTCTACTACGCCAACCTGATGCACGACTACCTCTACGGCCTGGGGTTCGACGAGGCGTCGCGGAACTTCCAGGTCGACAACTTCGGTCGCGGCGGCTCGGGCAACGACCCGGTGCTGGCCGAGGCGCAGGACGGCTGGGACTTCGGCTGCCTGGACAACAGCACGTCCCCGAACGCGATCCGGTGCACGAACAACGCCAATTTCGGCACCCCCGGGGACGGCGCCAGCCCGCGCATGCAGATGTACATGTGGCAGTCGCCGGGCCGGCCGTGGCGTGAAGGTTCGCTCGACGGCGACGTCATCGCGCACGAGTACGGCCACGGCGTGTCCAACCGTCTCGTCGGCGGGGGCCACCTCGGCGGCGGTGCCCAGACCGGAGCCCTCGGGGAGGGCTGGAGCGACACGATCTCCTTCCTCAAGTGGGGCGACGCGACGGTCGGCGAGTACGTCACCGGCAACACCGCCACCGGCATCCGCACGCAGGCGTACGACACGTCCACCGAGAAGTGGGGCACGTTCCGCCCGGCCCGCGGCGTGCACCGCAACGGTGAGATCTGGGCCGCGACGATGTACGACATCCGCGAGGCGAAGGGCGTCGCGTTCACCCAGCAGCTCGTCATCGACGGCATGAAGAACACCGTCTCCGCGCCGAGCTACCTCGACGCCCGCGACGGCATCCTGGCCGCGGACATGACCAACGACGCGGGTGCGAACCAGTGCCTGCTGTGGCGGGTCTTCGCCGGCCGCGGCATGGGTACGGGGGCCGCGTCGAGCGCGGACCAGAACACCGTGACGGCCGACGAGACCGTCCCCGCCGCCTGCCGGCCGACCGCGAACGCCGGCGGCGCGTACACGACGGGCGAGGGTACGGACGTCACGCTCAGCGCCGCCGGCTCCGCCAAGGGGACCGCGCCCTCGGCCGGCAACCTGACGACGTACGCGTGGGACCTCGACAACGACGGGCAGTACGACGACGCGACCGGGGCAGGCACCACCTTCAGCCAGGTGGGCCGGGACGGCGTCTTCACCGTCGGACTCCGGGTGACGGACGGCGCCGGCAACACGGACACCGGCTGGACGACGGTCACCGTCGAGAACGTCGCGCCGGCCGTGTCCCTGCAGTCGGTGCCCCCGGCCGGGGAGAACAGCCCGGTCACCCTGAGGGGCGGCATCGGCGACCCGGGCCGGCTCGACCCGCTGACCGCCACGGTCGACTGGGGCGACGGAGCGGGTCCGCAGGCGCTGGCCGGCGCGCTGGAGAGCGTACGTCCCGACGCGACGCTGGGCTTCTCCGCGGCGCACACCTACGGGGACGACGGGGTCTTCACGATCGAGGTCTGCGGCAGTGACGACGACACGAGCGCGTGCCGGTCGCTCGACGCGACGATCACCAACACCGACCCGACCGCGGCGATCTCGGCCGACGGACGGACGACGTACAACGGGCAGAAGGCCTTCATCGCCCACGCCGGTACGCCGGTCGCCGTGCAGGGCGCGTCGACCGACCCGGGAAGCGACGACCTGGACCTGGCCTGGCTGTGGGGGGACGGGGCCTCGGACCACCTGGTCTCGCTGGTGACCCCGCCGGCCTCCGACCCGGACCCGAGCCCCTCGGTCCGGCCGCGCAACGTGACGGCGACGAAGTCGCACGCCTACCCGGCCGCCTGCGTGTCCACGCTGACGTTCACCGGCCGGGACGACGAAGGCGGCGCCGTCTCCGACACGGCGTCCGTCGTCACCACCGGCAATGCGCTGCGGGCGCGCAACCAGGCGTACTGGACGGGCGCGTACGACGGTCGGGCTCCGAACCGGCTCACGGCGGCCCAGCGGACCTGCCTGCTGGGCGTGGCCTCGTTCATGAGCGCGGTGTACGGACCGCTGAGCGACGCCCAGGCGTACGCGATCCTGAGCTCGGGCTCCCCGCAGCCGAGGCCGCTCGTGTCCCAGCAGCTGCTCGCGGCCTGGCTCAACTTCGCGAACGGGTCGTACGACCTGGCCACGCCGGTGGACACCGACGGCGACCGGAAGACGGACTCGACCTTCGGCGCGGCGATGGCGGGCGCCGAGGCGGTCTACGACAACCCGGCGTCGACGCGGAACCAGCTGCTGACCCAGGTCGACGTCCTGCTGCGGTTCAACGTGCGTGACGGTGGCTGACCGGCGCCTGGTGTGCCTCGCCGCCCTCGCGCTCTTCACCGGGTGCGGGGGCGGCCGGGCGCACACGCCGGCGAGAGCGACGCACGACCCGGGCGGTACGGGCGCCACGGCAGCCGGCGCACCGACGCCGGCGCAGGGCCGCGTACTCACCGGGGCCGACGACGGCTTCACGGGGCGGCTCGAGGTCGGGCAGACGGCCCAGCTGCGGCTCCCCCTCCCGGAGGGCGGCCCGGAACCCACCGCCCAGGGCGATTCGGTCCTGCTGATCGGCATCGGCAACGTGACGGCCACGGGTCACCGCGCATGGGAACTGCGCGCGGTCCGCAAGGGCACCACCCACATCTCCGTCCCCCGCCCCGCCACCGCACCGGCCACGCTGACCTTCGTGGTCCCGTGAACCGCCCGGTCGGCCCCGGAACGCGCAAGGCGCGCCCGGGGGTGCCGGGCGCGCCGTGCGGGGCCGCTAGCGCAGGGACTCGGAGGAGCCTGACGGGCGGGGGCGGTCCTGGGGCATGTCCATGTCCATGTCCATGTCCTCGGACGTGCGGTCCGGGTCCTTCGCCTGGCTCTTGGCTTCCTGCATCTTCTGCTTGGCCTGCTCCTTGAGCTTGTTGGCCTTGTCCTGGGGCGGCTGCTTCTTGACCATGCCGGTTTCGCTCCTCGAAGAGGGTGAGGGGACGTCCACTGGGGACGTCCACCACCCTTGCACCGGGCGGTGACTCCCGCATGTCGGAGCGTTGCTCTCCGTGACCGTCAAGCGAAGTTGGCCTTCGCGAGGACCGTGCCGTCCGGGGTGAGGAGGCTGGCGCCCGCGAGGGTCGTGGGGTTCACGTCGGCCGCCGCGACCCAGTAGCCGTAGCCGCCCTGGAGCGAGAACGTGCCGAGGCGGGTCGTCGTGCCGTCCTTGTTGTCGAGTACGCAGCTGACCTCCGGCGTCGCCTTCTCCAGGTCCACCGACATGTACACCCAGCCCTGCTGGCCCGGATGGGCGAAGACCCGGCCCACCTCCCCGCCGTCCGCCATCAGCGGTGCCTGCAGCAGCTGGGCGTTCGCGTCGGCCGTCGGGGACACGGGCCCCGAGGCCGACTCGATCGCCGTGCCCGCCGCCCAGCCGGCGAAGCCGCACGCCACGGCCAGCGCCGCCGTCACCGCCGCGACCCGGGGCCGCAGCAGCCAGGGCCGGGCCGGCGCGGGCCGCGGGGAAGGCTGCGGGGGAGACGACTGCGCGGGCGGCCGGAGGCCGGCCGTGACGCGGCTCTCGAAGCCGACCGGGGGCTCGGTCCCCGGCAGCAGGCCGAGCAGCCCGTCGCCGATCAGGGCCAGCTGCTCGATGTGCACCCGGCAGCCGGGGCAGCGGTCCAGGTGGGCGACCGCACGGGCGCGCTCCCGGGCCGGAAGGACGTCCAACGCCAGCTCGGCGTCGAGCTCCCTCAGCTGCTCGCAGGTCATCTCGCTCATCGCCGGCTCTCCTCGGCCCCCAGGGTCCTGCGCAGCTTGTGCATGGCCGTCCGGATCCGGGTCTTGGCGGTCCCCAGCGGGATCCGCTCCATGTCGGCGACCTGCTGCGCGGTCATCCCGTAGATGCCCGCCATCACCAGGGCGCGCGCCTGCTCCCTCGGCAGGGCCGACACGGCCGTGCGTATCCCGGCCGACGTCTCGGCGGCGAGCGCCTGCTGCTCGGGGGTCTCCGTCACGATGTCGAGGAGGGCGTCCAGGTCCTCCGGGGCCACCGGGTTGGCCCGGCGGGACCGGACCGCGTCGATCGCCAGATGGTGCGCGATCGCCGTCAGCCAGGTCCGTACCGAACCGCGGCGCGCATCGTAGACCTGGGCGTGCCGCCACGCCCGCTCGAACGTCAGCTGCGCGATGTCCTCGGCGAGCTGCGCGTCTCCGACGACGGCGATGGCCACGCCGAAGACCGTGCGCTGGAAGCGGCGGACGAACGCGACGGCGATCTCCGGATCACCGGTCGCCAGACCCGACAGCAGTGCCTCGTCCGGCGCACGTCCGAGCGGGAGGCCCATTCTCTGCACATCACTGGATACGTTCGGCCTCCCCGAATGGATTGGTTCGGGTTCGCGCGGAAGCACCCCTCCATTCTCCTCCTCTCCCGGCCTCCGGCCCTGTCCGCAATCTCCCGGCGGTGGTCAGCCGTATCCCTGCCATGACAAGGACACGCACCACCCGGACCGCGCACGTGGGGCTGGGGCTGGCGGCCGGAGCGCTCGCGGGGCTGCTGGCCGCCTGCGGGGGCGGCGGCGACGGAGCCGGGAACGGCCCGGCGGCGCCCTCCGCCCCGCCCCCGCCCGCGTCCGCCGCGACGCAGGTCACGGCGGACCTCAGCGACTTCCACATCGCCCTGTCCCAGAAGACGTTCAAGGCAGGGGCCTACTCGTTCACCGTCAAGAACACCGGCCACCACGACCACGCCCTGGAGGTGGAAGGACCGGGCGGGGAGCAGCGCTCCCAGACCCTGGCGCCGGGGGCGAGCGGGACGTTCGACATCACCCTCAAGGACGGTACGTACGAGCTCTACTGCCCCGTCGACGGGCACAAGGACCTCGGGATGAAGACGGAGATCACCGTGGGCGGCGCCGTGAACGGCTACTGAGGGTCCGGTCGAACGGCGGTAGGTTGCGTGCATTCGCTACCCGGCGTGGCCGGGAGCAGTCGACGGGAGGGGCATGCGGCACAGGGCGGCCGAGGCGATCGGCGCGGGCGAGCGGCTGCACGCGGCGGCCGGCGCGCTGCTGGCCGACCACCGGCGGGCCGTCGAAGCCGTACGGGAGGCCTGGGCGCCGATCCACGCGGAGCTGGCCCGCCTCGAGCTGCGGCGGATCCCCGTCGACCGGCTGGCCCAGGTCACCGAGGGGCGGCTGCGCGTCGCCGCCATCGAGGCGGCCGGGTTCGACACCGTGCAGCAGGTCCTGGACGCCGGACGCCACCGCCTGCGGCAGATCCCCGGAGTCGGCCGGCAGACCGCGGACCAGGCGCTCGGCGCCGCGCGGCAACTCGCCGAGGCCGTCGGGGAGACCGTCGCCGTGCACCTCGACGTGGACCGCCCCGAACCCCGGACCACCGCACTCGTGACCGCCCTGCAGCTCCTCGTCGAGGCCGGGCCCGAAGCACGCCGGGCCGTCGCGGCGGCCCGGCAGCTGGACGCCGGGCTCGGGCCGCTGCTCGCCGAGGCCGGGCCCGCCGCAGGCCGGCTGCGGATGTGGTGCGCAGGACGGGAGCGGCGGAAGCGGGCCCTGGCCGCCGTCGGGGAGATCGGCAGGCTGACCGCGGAGGCCGCCCGGAGCGGGGTGCCCGTACTGCTCGGACAGGCCTCGGTCGACCTGCTGCGCGGCCCCGCCGACGAGGCGGCCGCCTGGGTCGACTTCGAGCTGCGCTCCGCCGAGTACCACGGGCTGCTCGCGGAGCTCACCGAGCGCGCCGGGAGCGGCGGCCCCGACCCGGCCGCCGCCCAGGGGTTCCTGCCCGAGGCGCTGGCCGAACGGATCCGCGCCCAGGACCTCGACGACACGCACCGCCGGGTCTCGCTGCGCGGCTACCAGTCCTTCGGCGCCCGCTTCGCCCTCGCCCAGCGGAGGGTGATCCTCGGCGACGAGATGGGGCTGGGCAAGACGATCCAGGCGCTCGCCGCCCTCGCGCACCTCGCCGCGCAGGGGCAGCGCCACTTCCTCGTGGTCTGCCCGGCCGGCGTCCTGATCAACTGGACCCGCGAGATCGAGGCGCGCAGCACCCTGCGCGCGGTCGCCCTGCACGGCCCCGGCCGGCACGACGCCTTCGCGGACTGGTGGGGGGAGGGCGGGGTGGCCGTGACGACGTTCCAGGCGCTGACCGGATTCCCCGAACTCGCCGCCGAGGAGCTGGGGATGCTCGTCGTGGACGAGGCCCACCACGTCAAGAACCCGCGCGCGCAGCGCTCGCTGGCCGTCGCCGCCTGGGCCGCCCGCTGTACGCACGTCCTCTTCCTGACCGGCACCCCGATGGAGAACCGGGTCTCCGAGTTCCGCAGTCTCGTACGGATCCTGCAGCCCGAGGCGGTCTCCGGGATCGGGGACGTCGACACGGTCGCCGGGTCCAAGGCGTTCCGCAAGGCGGTGGCGCCCGCGTACCTGCGGCGCAACCAGCGCGACGTACTCGCCGAGCTGCCCGCGCTCCAGTGGACCGACGAGTGGGAGGAGCTGAGCGCCGCGGACCGGGACGCCTACCGGGCGGCGGTGCGGGCCGGCAACTTCATGGCGATGCGCAGGGCCGCGTACGCGAAGCCGGAGAAGTCGGCGAAGCTGCAACGGCTGCGCGAGCTGGTGGCGGACGCCGCCGCCAACGGGCTGAAGGTCGTGGTGTTCTCCTCCTTCCGCGAGGTGCTCGGGGCGGTCGAGGACGCGCTCGGGCGCGGGCGGCCGGGAGACGGCGAACGTGACGGAGGCCGGCTCTTCGGGCCGATCTCCGGGAGCGTGCCGCCCGCGCGCCGCCAGCGGCTCGTCGACGGGTTCGGCGCGGCGGCCGGGCACGCCGTGCTGCTCGCGCAGATCGAGGCGGGCGGCATCGGGATCAACCTGCAGGCGGCGTCCGTGGTGATCCTCTGCGAGCCGCAGGTCAAGCCGACGATGGAGCAGCAGGCGGTGGCCCGCGCACACCGGATGGGCCAGGTGCGCGCCGTACGGGTGCACCGGCTGCTGGCGACGGACGGGGTGGACCAGCGGATGCTGGAGGTGCTGGAGCGCAAGGCGCGGCTCTTCGACGCGTACGCCCGGCGCAGCGTGGTGGCGGAGTCGGCGCCCGAGGCGGTCGACGTCTCGGACACCTCGCTGGCCCGGCGCATCGTCGAGGAGGAACAGGCCCGGCTCGGCGCCGCCGGCTGACGGCGCAGGCCCCGGCGGGCCGCCGGCCCGTCGCCCCCCCCCGGACGGAGTCCGGCGCAGCGCCGCGAAGCCGGTGAGGCCCGCCGGGGTCGAAGCGCGCGAGCGGTGCGTCAGAAGGCGACCGAGGCGATGGTGAAGGACGTCGGCGTACCCGGGCCCATCGGGCCGCCCTTGTCGAACTGGGAGCGGACCACGAGCGTGCGGCCCGGGGTGTGGCTCAGCGTGGTCGGGATCTGCAGCGACGCATCCGTGATCGTCCGGGTCAGCCGGGCGCGGGTGCCGTCGGGGCTCAGGCGCCACCGGGTCAGGGTGTTCGTGGTGTTGTGGGCCACCCGCAGGGTGCCGTCGGGGGCGAGGTCGAGACCGTCGGCGTGGGTGAGGTCGCCGCCCTGGAGGGCGACGCGGGACATCGCGCCCGTGCGCAGGTCGATGCGGTGGAGGTCGCCCGCGGTCATGTCCACGGCCAGCAGGAAGCGGCCCGCCGGATCCGAGACGATGCCGTTGAGGGCGAAGCTGCCCTCCGGGGACGGGGTCAGGTGCCCGCTCAGGTCGTACGCGGGCAGCAGCGCGCCCGAGCCGGCCGCCAACTGGGCCGGCGTGACGCGGTAGATCACCGAGCGGACGCTGTCCGTCAGGTAGGCGGTGCCGTCCGGGGTGATGGCCAGGTCGTTGACGAAGAGCCCGCCGGACCCGGCGACCTCGAAGTGGGCCAAGCGCCTGCGGGAGGCGGTGTCGTAGACGGAGACCCCGGAGGTGGAGTCGGTCACCCACAGGCGGCCGCGGGCGTCGACGCGCAGGCCGTTCGCCGTGTGGCGGCCGTCGGTGCCGGCGGGCAGGAACACCTCGGCGGTGCGCTGCCCAGGGCGGGCCCTGTAGACGGTGCCGTCCGCGTACGAGCCGACGTAGACGGTGTGGTCGCGGGGGTCGGTGGCTATGCCTTCGGGGTAGACCTTCTCGCCGGGGAGGGTGAAGGCCGTCGAGACACGGCTGTCGGAGATCGAGGCGGGGGCCGGGGCGGAGGCCGAGGAGGCCTGTGCCGCCTGCGCGGCCGGTATCGCGCCCAGGGTCAGCGCCGTGGTCAGGGTCAGGAGCGTGGCGGGCAGCAGCTTCTTCAGCACAGCGAGTGTCCTCTTCCGTGTAGGTGAACACGAAGATAGATTAGAGCTCTAATGCTTGCAAGGGCCTTATGATGCGGGGATGACCTCCATGCCTCCCGGGGAGCGCATCGGCTCGCACGTCAAGCGCGCCGAGCAGGCGCTCCTCGCGGCCAAGAACGCTGCGCTCAAGCCCGCCGCAGTAACGGTTCCGCAGTACGCCGCGCTGCTGTGGCTCTCCGAGAAGCCGGGCATCTCCGCGGCCGCGCTCGCCCGGCTCTGCGGGGTGACGCCGCCGACCATGAACACCGTGCTGAAGAACCTCCAGGAGCGCGGGCTCATCGAGCGCACCCCGCACGAGTGGCACCGCCACGTGCTCGAGACCCGGCTCACGGAGGAGGGCCGGGCGGCGATGGAGCTCGCCGACGCCGGCGCCGTACGGGTCGAGCGGGCGCTCGCCGCCGCGTTCTCGGCGGAGGAGCGGGAGCAGCTGATCAGTTTGCTGGGGCGGTGCGCGGAGACGCTCGACGCCCAGAGGTGAGCTCTGCTGTCGGGGCTTCGGACACGCCGCGTTCCGACCGTGTTCTTGCCGGGTTCGGGAACTGTCCGTGGGATTCGCACATCAGGACTAGGGGGAACCCCAGCCGTTCTGTCCCGACCTGGGGCAGCCATGACCGTTCGGAGCGAAGTTCGTGCACCAAGACCCGCCCCGGCGTTCCCGCCGGGCGATATGGACATCCGCCGTCGTGGCCTTCGCGCTGCTGCTCGGCGGCGGAGGCTTCGCCGCCTGGAAGCTCGAGTGGTTCTCCGGCAACGGTGACTCCGTGAGCTTCGGCAAGGCCCCCGCGTCCGCCGTCCCCGAGGCGGGCGAGCCGTCCCCGGGCGCGCCGTCGGCCTCTCCGACGCCGACCGGCGATCCGGACGTACTGCTGCCGACCGGCCCGAAGTCCGACTTCAAGCAGACCGCCAAGCTCGACGACGGCACGATCATCGCGAAGACCCGCCTCGCGGGTGCGAAGTCCGGCTTCGAGGGCGACGTCTGGGTGTGGACGCCCAAGGAGTACAACGAGGCGCAGTACGAGAAGAGCGCCTTCCCGGTGCTCATCGCGCTCCCCGGCGGCAACGGCTTCCCGAGCAATTACTGGTCCGACCGCAGCCTGGGCCTGCAGAAGGCCATCAGCGAGGGCGTCCAGGCCGGGACCAGCCTGCCGTTCATCGTGGTCATGCCGGTGCTGAACCCGGACAGCAAGTACTACTACGACGGCGCCGACATCCCGGGTCAGCCCAAGATGGGCACGTGGATCGCCGAGGACGTCCCGGCGTTCACCAGGGCCAACTTCCGTACGTACGGGTCCCGCGACGGCTGGGCCTTCATGGGCTCCTCCTCCGGCGCCTTCGTCGGAATGAAGACCGTCCTGCAGTACCCGGACCGCTTCAAGGCCGTGATCGCCAGCGGCGGCGAGATCGTTCCCGACTCCCCGCTGTGGAAGGGCCACCAGGCGGAGATGGACGCGAACAACCCCGAGAAGCTCGCGAAGAAGCTGATCGACGGCAACGGTCCCGAGGTCTACATCAACTTCCAGGTCGGCACCAAGGAGACCGGGAAGGAGCGGATGACCACGTTCCAGCAGCAGTACGGCAAGGGTCCCGTCAAGATGACCATCCGCGACATCCAGAACGGCGAGCACAACGGCTGGCACTACGTCCGGGGCATGAAGGAAGGCTCCCTGGAGTGGATCAGCAAGGTGCTCAAGGGCCCGAAGCCCGCCACCGGCTGACCCCGGGGCCGGGGGGGGGGGGGGGGGGGGGGGGTCGGGGGGGGGGGGGGGGGGGAGGGGGGGGGGGGGGGGGGGGGGGTGGCGGGGGGGGGTGTTTTTTTTTTTTCTTCCCCTTTGGGTCACACGCCTTGAGTCCTCCCCCCCCCCCTTCCCCTCCTCC
>NZ_JBVIGX010000002.1:570626-593742 GCF_055570595.1 Streptomyces sp. NPDC031132 | reverse complement strand
CCCCCCCCCCCCCCCCCCCCCCCCCCCCCCCCCCCCCCCCCCCCCCCCCCCCCCCCCCCCCCCCCCCCCCCCCCCCCCCCCCCCCCCCCCGCTGCGGGGCCCGGTTTGACCCTCCGGAACCGGCCCCGTAACCTAGACCGTCGGCATGTTCTAGATGATTACGTCTAGTGCGCGTCGCGCTCCTGAGCACCTTCCTCCGGCCGGGCACCGCCCGCAGGAGAGGCCGCTCGTCCAATCCGGATCCGTACGGGCCCCAGGCCCGTCTGAGCGGCTGGCTTCAGGAGCACCCGTCCCGAGTGAGAGAGAGATCCGCGTGTACGCCATCGTGCGCAGCGGTGGTCGCCAGCACAAGGTTGCTGTTGGTGACATCGTTGAGGTTGACAAGATTTCCACTGCCAAGGTTGGCGACACGGTCGAGCTCTCGACCCTGCTCGTTGTCGACGGCGACGCCGTGACCAGCGACCCGTGGGTGCTGGCCGGGATCAAGGTCCAGGCCGAGATCGTGGACCACCACAAGGGCGCCAAGATCGACATCCTGCGCTACAAGAACAAGACCGGCTACCGCCGTCGCCAGGGTCACCGCCAGCAGTACACGGCGATCAAGGTCACCGGTATCCCCACGGCTGCGAAGTAAGAGGGACTGAGACATGGCACACAAGAAGGGCGCATCGTCCACCCGGAACGGGCGCGACTCCAATGCCCAGCGGCTCGGCGTGAAGCGCTTCGGCGGTCAGGTCGTTTCCGCTGGTGAGATCCTCGTCCGCCAGCGCGGCACGCACTTCCACCCGGGCGCGGGCGTCGGCCGTGGCGGCGACGACACGCTGTTCGCGCTGCAGGCGGGTGCCGTGCAGTTCGGCACGCACCGTGGCCGCAAGGTCGTCAACATCGTTCCGGCCGCCTGATCCAGCTCCTGCTGATCAGCGGTACGTAACTTCCCGAGGGCGGATCTCAGCTCTTTCCGGCGCAAGCCGGGAAGAGAGGTCCGCCCTCGGCGCGTTGGCACATAGGCACGCTTAGGCACGTTTAATGGGCAGCAAGGCCTGCCCGGGACATTCCCGTATGTATCTGGAGGAACAACCATGACCACCTTCGTGGACCGCGTCGAGCTGCATGTCGCCGCGGGTAACGGGGGCCACGGCTGCGCCTCCGTTCACCGGGAGAAGTTCAAGCCGCTGGGCGGCCCCGACGGCGGCAACGGCGGCCGTGGCGGCGACGTCATCCTGGTGGTGGAGCAGGCGATCACCACCCTGCTGGACTACCACCACAGCCCCCACCGCAAGGCCACCAACGGCAAGCCCGGCGAGGGCGGCAACCGCTCCGGCAAGGACGGCCAGGACCTGGTCCTGCCCGTGCCGGACGGCACCGTCGTCCTCGACAAGGAGGGCAACGTCCTCGCCGACCTCGTCGGCCAGGGCACCACGTACGTGGCCGCCGAGGGCGGCCGCGGCGGCCTCGGCAACGCCGCGCTGTCCTCCGCCCGCCGCAAGGCCCCCGGCTTCGCGCTCCTCGGCGTCCCCGGCGCCACGGGCGACATCGTCCTGGAGCTCAAGACCGTCGCCGACGTGGCCCTCGTGGGCTTCCCGAGCGCCGGCAAGTCCTCGCTGATCTCGGTGCTCTCCTCGGCCAAGCCGAAGATCGCGGACTACCCCTTCACCACCCTCGTCCCCAACCTGGGCGTCGTCACGGCCGGCTCGACCGTCTACACGATCGCCGACGTCCCGGGCCTGATCCCCGGCGCCAGCCAGGGCAAGGGCCTCGGCCTGGAGTTCCTGCGCCACGTCGAGCGCTGCTCGGTGCTCGTGCACGTCCTGGACACCGCCACCCTGGAGTCCGACCGCGACCCGATCGCCGACCTCGACGTCATCGAGGAGGAGCTCAAGCTCTACGGCGGCGGCCTGGAGAAGCGTCCGCGTCTGGTCGTCCTCAACAAGGTCGACATCCCGGACGGCCAGGAGCTCGCCGACATGGTCCGCCCCGACCTGGAGGCGCGCGGCTACAAGGTCTTCGAGGTCTCCGCGGTCGCCCGTACGGGCCTCAAGGAGCTCTCCTACTTCCTCGCCGAGGGCATCGCCAAGGCGCGAGCCCGCAAGCCGAAGCAGGAGGCGACCCGTATCGTCATCCGCCCGAAGGCCGTGGACGACGCCGGCTTCACCGTCACGTACGACGAGGTCGAGGACGTCTACACGGTGCGCGGCGAGAAGCCGGAGCGCTGGGTCCGCCAGACCGACTTCAACAACGACGAGGCCGTGGGCTACCTGGCCGACCGCCTCAACCGCCTCGGTGTCGAAGACGCGCTGAAGAAGGCCGGCGCCCGCGCCGGCGACGGCGTCGCCATCGGCTCCGACGAGAACGCGGTCGTCTTCGACTGGGAGCCGACCATGATGGCCGGCGCCGAGATGCTGGGCCGCCGCGGCGAGGACCACCGCCTGGAGGCTCCGCGTCCGGCCACCACGCGCCGCAAGGAGAAGGAAGCCAAGCGCGGGGACTCGGCGCAGCAGGAGTACGACGAATTCCGGCCCTTCTGATCTGCTGCTTTGCCGTTCTCGTGGCCCGGACGGCGCAGTTGAAGTGATGTTTACCCCGGTCGCCTAGGATCCACTGGGTGAGCAGCACCAACACTCCCAGCGTTTCCGTCGTGGTGATCGCGTACAACGACGCCGTGCTCGTGGGCGAGGCCGTGGCCTCGGCTCTCGCCCAGGGCCCGGTGGTCGCCGAGGTGATCGCCGTGAACGACGCCTCGGCCGACGGCACCGCGCGCGTGCTGGACGAGCTGGCCGCCGTCCATCCCCGCCTCAAGGTCGTGCACCGCACGGAGAACAGCGGCGGATGCGGTACCCCGCGCAACGACGGGATCGCACGCGCGACCTCGCCGTACGTCCTGTTCCTCGACAGCGACGACGTCCTGCCCCCGGGGGCGGCCGACGCCCTCGTACGCGCCGCCGAGGAGCACCGCGCGCCGGTGACCGTCGGCGCGTGCGTGCGCCGCGAGCTGCCGCAGTACCACGACGTGCCCTGGATGCCCGGGCTGTACACCGCGGGCGATGTGATCGAGCGGCCCGCGGACCGGCCCGAGCTGGTCCGCGACACCCTCTGCGTCAACAAGCTGTACGACCGGTCCTTCCTGGAAAAGCATGCGATCCGCTTTCCCGACGGCCGGTTCGTCTACGAGGACTTCGTCTTCACCGCGCGCGTGCTGGCCGCCGCGCCCCGCATCGCCGTCATCGGCGACCTCGTCTACGTCTGGCACGTGCGCCGCAGTGCCGCCCAGGTGTCGATCTCCCTGGACCGCAAGGACGTCGGCAACTGGCGCTCCCGGATCGAGGCCCACCGCGCGGCCTGCCGGATCATCACCGACTCCTCCCCGCAGCTGGGCCTCGCCTGCCAGGTGAAGTTCCTGGAGTACGACCTGCGCATGTACCTGCGCGAGCTCGGCAAGGACCCCGAGTACCAGGCCGCCTGGTGGACGCTGACCCGCGACTACCTCGCCGGGTTCGACGAGGCCGCGATCGAGGCCGCCGGGGCGCACGCCCGCTGGATCGTCCGGCTGCTGCGGGCGACCCCTGCCCCGCCCGCCGACGTGGAGCGGCTCACCCGCTTCGCCGCCGAGCCGCCGCGCCTGCTGCCCCCGTACGCGACCGGCCCGGGCGGGCTGCCCGTGTGGAGCGAGGAGCTCCCGGTCGTCCTGGACGGACTGGCCGAGCTGCCGATGGCCGACCTGCCCGTCAGCATCGACGCCGAACCGGTCGGCGCCGGCCGGCTCCGGATCCGGGTGCGCGACCTGTACGGGCGCCTCTCCGAGGCCGGACCGCGCACCGCCCGGCTGCGCTTCGTACCCCGCTCGGGCGGGGAGCCCGTCCTCGACCGGCCGGTCGAGCTGCGCCCCGCCGCCGACGGTGACGGCTGGACCGCCGCGCTGCCGTTCCGGCTGACCGGCGTGGCCGCCGCCGGGCGCCGCCAGGGCCGTCGCGGCATGCAGGCGTGGGGTGTCCAGGTGGGCGTGGAGTTCGCCGACGGGAGCTCCCTGGTCACCTCCCCGCGCCCCCTCGACGACCTCCTTCACCGGCGGGCCCTGCCCAGCAGCAGGTACGGTGTTTTGCTGGCGCAGCCGTTCCGCACGGGCGGAGGTTCACTCGCCCTGCGGCTCGCGCCGGGTGCCGCGGGCGCGCTGAGCCTCGTACGCAACCGTCTCCACCGGGCCCGGGCAGGCCGCGGATCGGAGTGAAGACAGGCGGCGATCGCAAGGTCGCCCGAGATTTCGGACAGGACCCCGGACCCGGTCCGGGGACCCAGGGAGATACGCATGACTTTTCTGATCACTGGTGGCGCCGGCTACATCGGCTCCCACGTCGTCCGTGCGATGCTCGCCGCAGGTGAGAAGGTCGTCGTCTTCGACGACCTCTCCACGGGCAACGAGGACCGCGTCCCGGAGGGCGTCCCGCTGGTGATCGGCTCGGTCCTGGACCGGCTGAACCTGGACGAGACCCTCCGGAACTACAAGATCACCGGCGTGGTCCACCTGGCGGGCAAGAAGCAGGTCGGCGAGTCCGTCGAGAAGCCGCTGTTCTACTACCACGAGAACGTGCAGGGGCTTCAGGTCCTGCTGAGCGCGGTGGCCGCCGCCGGTGTCCGCAACTTCCTGTTCTCCTCCTCCGCCTCGGTGTACGGCATGCCCGACGTGGAGCTCGTCACCGAGGAGACCCCCTGCGCACCGCTGAGCCCGTACGGCGAGACCAAGCTGGCCGGCGAGTGGCTGGTCCGCGCCGCGGGCAAGGCGCACGGCATCTCCACCGCCTGTCTGCGCTACTTCAACGTGGCGGGCGCGGCCGCCCCCGAGCTCGCGGATACCGGGGTCTTCAACCTGGTCCCGATGGTCTTCGAGCGCTTCGACAAGGCTGAGGGCGCCCGCATCTTCGGCGACGACTACCCGACCCCGGACGGCACCTGCATCCGCGACTACATCCACGTCGAGGACCTCGCCGAGGCCCACGTGGTGGCGGCCCGCAAGCTCGTCGAGTGGGGCGCGCACGGCGACTACAAGGACCTCACCGTCAACATCGGCCGCGGCGAGGGCGTCTCCGTACGGGAGATGGCGCAGCTGCTGAACGAGGGCACCGGGCACACCTACGAGCCCGTCGTCGTCCCGCGGCGCCCCGGCGACCCGGCGAAGGTCGTGGCCTCGGCCGACAAGATCGCCGCGGAGCTGGGCTGGAAGGCCAAGCACGACGTCCGCGAGATGATCACCTCGGCCTGGGCGGGCTGGGAGGCCAACCGCAAGGGCGAACTGCCGCACGTCGCGCGCTGAGAAGCTGTTGTCCTTCCGGGTGTGATCGGCTGGCTGCTCGGCGTCGGGTCGATGGCCTGCGTGAAGAGGCCGACCGTACTCAGGCCGAGTCGGCCGCAGCCAGGAGGAACGGCAGGAGTGGGTGATCGCCCGGCGGCGGGTCGATACGGTCCTGGCTCCGGACAGCGCCGCTGACGCCGGCCCCCGAGCCGCCGCCGGGCCTCGGGAGGCGGACAGGCAGCCGGCGTCCCGGCCGCTGACCTGCCGGGAAATGGCCGCAGTGTGCGGCATGGACGTGGTGCCGGCGCGGGTGGGGGCATTGCGGTCGAAGGCGAAACGCCTGGTCGCCCGAGGCCGGCTGGCCGAGCCCGCACCCGGCCGGTTCACCCTCGGCCCGGGTGTGGCCGGACCAGGCGACGGGGAGGCCCTCCTCGCATGCGCCGAGCACCCGACGACCACCCAATCGAGACGGCCGTTCGAGCACCAAGCCCCCGGAGCACACGACAAAAGCTCCTTACGCGTCGGGGTGTTCCGGCAGGGCGAGCCAGTCCGACCAAGAGATCTCTCGGCCGAGGAAGCGCGGCTGCTCGAACGGCCAGTCGGCGGCGATCCACTGCGGCACCAGCTCGTCGAGGGCCTGCTCGACCTTGCTGTCCACCAGCTCGTCCACCACCCACCAGGAGATCTCGCCGTCCGCGCCGGCCCTCTCCGGTGGGTCGATGTAGACGCAGCCGAGCAGAGCTGTCTCCGCCGCGTCGAACAGCGCGTAGTTGAAAGACTGGTGTGCGGCGATCTCCTTCTCGTGCCGCAACAGGTCGGCCTGGTCGGCCTCGTAGGTCATGGTGGCCGCGGGCCAGCCCCAGGCTGGGCCGAAGATGGTCCACAGCCGCTCGCGCGAACCCATCACTGCCGGATAGTCGAGCGGGGTGTCCGCCTCCCGGATCGGCCGCAGGTGATGACCACTGCCCGGCAGCGGTACCAGGACGGGATGGACGAAGTTATCGGGGAGCCAGCTCATAGCGCCCGACCGTAGCAGCGCGCGGCCGTCCGCTCCCTGGCTTTTTCCCCGTACACCGCCAGGCCCTGCTCTCCTGCCGGGCAGTGCCCGCGATCACCCGATCGAGACTCCCGTTCGATCGACAGACTCCATGATCGGTATGGCAACGGCTTCTGAGTCCTCACGCCGCAGCGAAACAGCACGAAGCCGCCCGCCCCCGGATGCGTTTCCGGGGCGGGCGGCTTCGTGCTGCGTGCGCGGGCTCAGCGCTCGAGGAACGTGAAGAGCTCTTCCCAGCGGTCGGTGATCTCGGCGCTGGAGTAGCGCTGCACACTGCGGAAGGCGTTGTCGCCGAGCCGGTCGCGCAGTCCGCGGTCCGACATCAGCACGTCGAGGTGCCCGGCCAGCTCCATCGTGTTGCCCAGCCGGGCCAGCAGCCCGTCCTCGCCGTGCTCGACGATCTCCCGTACGCCCGGCGCGCAGTCGAAGGCGGCCACCGGCAGGCCGGTCGCCATCGCCTCCAGCAGGGTGATCGGGAAGCCCTCGGCCCGTGAGGCCTGTGCGAAGACCGAGGCGCCGCGCAGCGCGCCCAGCACGTCGTCGGTGCTGCCCCTCCACTCCACGGAGTCGTCCAGCCCGAGCGCGGTCGCGTGCGCCCGCAGTGCCGGCTCCTCCACGCCCGCTCCGTAGATCCGCAGGACCCAGTCGGGGTGCTGCGGGGCGGCTTCCGCCCATGCGTCGAGCAGCAGGTCCACGCCCTTCTCGAAGGCGAGGCGGCCGACGCTGGCGACGACCTTCTCCGTGCGGGGGGCGGGGGAGTCGGGCATGAACGGCAGCGGGTTCGGCATGCTGCCCACGTTCTCCATGCCGGCCCGGATCCACAGGTCCGCGTCCTCGGGGGTCAGCACCAGCAGCCGGTCGACCTCGGGGTAGTACCGGCGGACCCGCTCGCCGCGGGTGGACTTCTGGCTGGCCTCGAACGACTCGTGGCTCATGCCGATGACGCCGAGCCCCTTGGTGTCGGCCAGCGCCACCCACTCCATCGCCCAGACCTGCGTGACGATCACGACGGCCCCCGGGCGGGCCGCGCGGAACAGCTCGTTCAGCGTCTCCGCCTTGGCCCGCATCTTCGCCCGTCGGGCCGCCTGGCGGCGCCGCTCGGGGGCGTTCAGCCGGCCCTTGATCCCGCGCAGGCGGCGGGCCTTCGGCGGGTGGGCGTCGTACAGGGTGGTCATCGCGTACGGCAGGTCCTGCGGCAGCTTCTGCCGGATCTCCTCGGCGACCGGGGCGATGCCGACGACGTGCACCCGGTGACCCCGGTCCGTGAACAGCCGGGCCATCTGGTGCGACCAGGTCGTCACGCCGCCGAGCTCGTCGACGCTGTTGGAGACGATGAAGACGTCACGGCCGCCAGGCTGTTCGTCGCGCGCGCCGGACTCGGCGGTCTGCTGGCTCACTTGCCGCTCCTGGTGAAGAACTTCTCGACGATCTGGCGGGCCGCGTCCCCGCGGTCGTACTCGCCGAACTCGGTGAGGAAACGCTGCCGCGCCTCCGCGTACTTCGCGTCCGCCTCGTCGAAGGCGGAGAGGGCCTGCAGGAGTTCGTCGGCCGTGGCCACCACCGGGCCGGGGGCCTTCTCCTTCAGGTCGAAGTACGTGCCGCGGATGTCGGTCGCGTACTTCTCGTAGTCGTACGCGAAGAACAGCATCGGCCGGTCCAGCACCGCGTAGTCGAACATCACGGACGAGTAGTCGGTGATCAGCCCGTCGGCGAGCGCCAGCAGCGGGGTGATGTCGTGGTGCCGGGACACGTCGATGACCCGGCCCGCGACCGACGGCGGCAGCGAGACGCTGTTGAGGTAGTGGGTGCGCACCAGCAGCGTGAAGCGGTCGCCGAGCCGCTCGGCGAACTCCTCCACGTCGAAGGGGAACTCGAAGCCCTCCACCGCGCCGTCCGCGTTCGCCCGGAAGGTGGGCGCGTACAGCAGCACCTTCGTCCCCGGGTCGATGCCCAGCTCGGCGGCGAGCGGTCCGCGCACCCGCTCCCCGCTCTGCGCCTCGGCGCGCTGCGCCTCGACGAGGGCGTCGTTGCGCGGATAGCCCGTGCGCAGCAGCACCTCGTCGCGCAGCCGGAAGGCCTTGGCGAGGGTGCGGGTGTCGTGCTCGGAGCGGATCAGGAAGTGGTCGAAGCGGTTGACGGCCGCCTGGAAGCGGTCCTGGCCGGCCTTGCCCTGCGCCTTGGTGCGGGGCTCGTGGAAGCCCATGCGCTTGAGCGCGGAGCCGTGCCAGGTCTGGATGTACGTGGTTCCCTCGCGCTTGGCCAGGGCGAGGGGGAAGCCCTGGTTGTCGACCCAGAACTCGGCCTGCGCCAGCGCGCGCAGGTACGGCCAGCTCCAGCGGCGCACCAGGGTGGCCTCCTTGGGGAAGCCGGTGGGCTTGCCGCCCGCGTACGACCAGATCGCCTCGAACGGGACGCCCTGGCGGACCATCTCCTCGTAGATCGCCTTCGGGCTGTCGCTGTACTGCTTGCCCATGTGGCTCTCGAAGACGACCGTGCCCTTCTTGATCGGCAGCTTCGAGAAGACCTCGTGGTAGACCTTCACCTTCTGCTCGCCCGAGCCGAGGTTGCGGCGGGCCCGCAGGGCCTTGCGCAGACCCCGCTTGACCACGCCGGCGGCCTTGCCGTGCATCGCGCCGCTGATCAGCGTCTGGGTGCGGACGGCGGCGGCGCTCTCGGCGGTCAGGACGTACGAGAGGTTCCCCTTCTTGGTCACCTCCGGCGCGAAGCGGTCGGAGACCAGCCGGGTCAGCCGCGGACGCACGCGCAGCCGGGCCGCGGACTCCAGGTCGACCCCGCCGACGGAGACGCGGGTGGTGAGGCGCTCGCGGCCGGCGGTCAGCTTCAGGCGGACGTCCCAGACGGCGTCGATGATGCCGAGGGGGCGGACGGTGCCGGCGATGTCGGCCGTGGCGGTCCACTCGATCGTGTCACCCGCGTGGCGCACGGTTGTCGCCGGGAAGCTGAAAGACCGCACGCCGATCTGCCGGCGGGCCCGGAACTCCAGCGTGGCCCCCAGTTCCGCATCCGGGCTGATCCGGCCCAGCGGGTTCACGACGGCGCCCGAGAGCGTGACGGTGCCGCGCCCGTCGTCCTCGTACGAGGTGAGGCGGTTGCCCAGCGACAGGGAGGTGAGCGGGGTGGTGTGGAACCCCTGCTCGGTGACGTCCAGTATCCGGCGGGCCTCGGCGGCGTCGGCGCTGTCGGGGTCGTCGATGTGCCGCGCGCACCAGTAGACGCGCCCGTCGCGCTCCGCGAGCGGCGACGACAGCCGGCCCTTGTTGGTCATGGCGTCGGCGGCCGGGAGCAGGTTGTCCCAGTCCTCCTTGCCCAGCAGGTAGGCGCAGATCGCCTGGAGGTACGTGACGTGCTCGTACGCGGCCGGGTCGATGCCGGCCAGGTAGCCGTTGGCGAGGCGGGCGAACTCCTGGCGGTACGCGTCGCCCAGCAGGGGCAGGTCACGCAGGTGCAGCACCAGGTCGTGCTTGAGGAACTTGGCGTCCTTCGCGGACTTGATGTCCGTGTGCCCCTTGGAGGCGAGCAGCTCGTCGACGCGGCGGTGGATCTCCATCCGGTGGACGAAGTTCGCGATCTCGTGGCGCCGGTTGCTGATCGACTTCGCCGAGGCCTTCTCGACCACGTTCCAGTAGTAGACGTGGTTCGGGATCAGCGTGATGCGGCGGGCGGCGACGTAGGCCTGCGCGGAGAACAGCAGGTCCTCGTAGTGGATGCCGACCGGGAACTCGAGGCCCTGCTCCAGCAGGAACGCGCGCCGGTAGCACTTGTTCGTGGAGAGGGTGTCGTAGACCAGCAGGTCGGGGTCCTCGGTGATCGACTCCAGCGTGCGGGTGCGGGAGTAGATCCACGGGTACCACTCGGTGGTCTTGCCCCAACGGTTGTCGAGGTGCACGCGCACGCACATGCCGGAGACCAGGTCGGAGCCGGTCCGCTCGGCCGCGGCCAGCATGTTCCGGCAGGCGTTTCGTTCCAGCACGTCGTCGCTGTCCAGGAACATGACGTACGTGCCGGTGGCCTGCTGGATGCCGTGGTTGCGCGGGGCGCCGCAGCCGCCGCTGTTCTCGGGCAGCCGGAAGGCGCGCACTCTCCCGGGGTGCGCAGCTTCGAGCTCCTGGGCGATCGCATACGAACGGTCCTTGCTGCAGTCGTCGACGATCACGACTTCGACCCCGTGCAGGGTCTGGTCCAAAACCGACTGGACGGCTGTCGGCAGACGCTCTGCGTCGTTGTAGACGATGACGACCACGGAGACGTCAGGCACGTGCACCTCGATCCCTTCGTTCCATTCCGCTTAACCCGTCAAAGCTACCGTGTGCCGCGCGCGGATCCGGCAGGCCGACCCTCGGCGTGCATACTTCTTAGGAAGAGGTGTGTGGCGGGTCCGGTCGCCGACAATCACCCGTTCGGACCCAGCAGGAAGTGTTCATGACGAAGCTGTCCGTAGTCGTCCCTTGCTACAACGAAGAAGCCGTGATCGATAGCTTCGACGTGGAGATCCGCAGGGTCCTGGACTCCCTGCCCGTGGAGTACGAGGTCTGCTACGTCGACGACGGAAGCCGCGACGGGACCCTCGCCAAGCTCCGCAAGATCGCCGCCGAACACGGCGACCGCACCCGGTACGTCTCCTTCAGCCGCAATTTCGGCAAGGAGGCCGGCATGCTCGCCGGCCTGCGCGAAGCCACCGGCGACGCCGTCGTGATCATGGACGCCGATCTCCAGCACCCGCCGGAGCTCATCGCCACCATGCTCGACTACCACCGGCAGGGCCACGACCAGATCATCGCGCGCCGCACCCGCGAGGGCGACAAGAAGGTCCGCTCCGCGCTCAGCCGCCTCTACTACCGGGGCGTCAACCGCTGGGTCGACGTGGAGCTCACCGACGGTGTCGGCGACTTCCGCCTGCTGTCCCGGCCCGCCGTGGACGCGCTGCTGTCGCTGCCGGAGTACAACCGCTTCTCCAAGGGCCTCTTCTCCTGGATCGGCTTCGACACCGTCCACTTCGACTACCGCAACGCCCAGCGCGAGGCCGGCGAGACGAAGTGGAAGTTCGGCTCCCTGCTGAACTACGCCATGGACGGGCTGATCTCCTTCAACAACCGGCCCCTGCGCATCGGCATCTGGGCGGGCGTGTCGCTGGTGGCGCTGACCGCCCTGTACGCCGTGTACATCGCCGTCATGGCCATGACCAACGGGGTCGACGCCCCCGGTTACGTCACCCTCGTCGCGATCATCGTCGGCATCGGTGGCGTACAGATGATCATGCTGGGTCTGATCGGCGAGTACATCGGCCGCATCTACTACGAGACCAAGCGCCGCCCGCACTTCCTGGTCAAGGAGGCGCACGGCGCGGACGCGCAGGCCCGGCCCGACACCACCGGGGTCCAGGGGGAACGCGAACGCGGCGGCCTGTCCGCCGCGAGCCTGAGGGTCTCCGCCGAGCGCGAGGTGCGCTGAAGCATGCGATCCCAGTGGGGCCAGATCCTCCGCTTCGGCCTCGTCGGCGCGGTCAACACCGGCACCTTCTTCGTCATCTACCTGCTCCTGCACCCGTGGATGCCGTACTTCCTCGCCTACACCCTCGCCTTCCTGCTGGCGATGGTCGGCTCGTTCTTCATGAACACCTACTTCACCTACCGGACCAGGCCCACCTGGAAGAAGTTCCTCCTCTTCCCCCTGACGAACGTCACGAACTACGTGATCCAGTCCGCCGGGCTCTACGCCCTCGTGACCTGGGCCGGGCTCGACACCCGGATCGCCCCGCTCGTCGCCGCCGTCGTGGCCATCCCGTTCACCTACCTGCTGTCCCGCAAGATCCTGGTCCCGGGCGCCGCCGCGCAGACCGAGGACCCGGAGCCGGCCCGCAGCGGGTCCACGGGCTGAGTCCACCGTCTGAAACCCCTGAGCGGCCGCTCGGGGACACCCCGTAGATTGAGGTGGCAGACGTACCGGCAAGGGGCAAGGGGACAGACGTGTCAGCGGCTAGGCAAGGTGTCGTGGACGCCCGCAGGATCGTGGTCAAGGTCGGATCCTCCTCCCTGACCACCGCGGCCGGCGGACTCGACGCCGACCGGGTGGACGCCCTGGTCGACGTACTGGCCAAGGCCCGCAGCGGCGGCGAGAAGGAGATCGTCCTCGTCTCCAGCGGAGCCATCGCCGCCGGGCTCTCCCCGCTCGGCCTGCGCCGCCGTCCCACGGACCTGGCCCGGCAGCAGGCCGCCGCCAGCGTCGGGCAGGGGCTGCTGGTCGCCCGGTACACCGCCTCCTTCGCCCGGTACGGCGTCCGCGTCGGCCAGGTGCTGCTGACCAGCGACGACACCAGCCGGCGCGCCCACTACCGCAACGCGTACCGGACCCTGGACCAGCTCCTGGCCATGGGCGCGCTGCCGGTGGTCAACGAGAACGACACCGTCGCCACGGACGAGATCCGCTTCGGTGACAACGACCGGCTCGCGGCCCTCGTCGCCCACCTGGTCCGCGCCGACCTCCTCGTTCTCCTGTCCGACGTGGACGGCCTGTACGACGGCGACCCGTCGCTGCCCGGCACCACCCGCATCGACGAGGTGCGCGGCCCCGAGGACATCGCACACGTCTCCATCGGCAGCGCCGGCAAGGCGGGCGTGGGCACCGGCGGCATGGTCACCAAGGTCGAGGCGGCGCGGATCGCGGCGGCGGCCGGCATCCCGGTCGTCCTCACCTCGGCGAGCCAGGCGGCGGACGCCCTGGCCGGGCGGCCGACCGGCACGCACTTCCACGCCACCGGCCGCCGCTCGGCGGACCGGCTGCTGTGGCTCCAGCACGCTTCGACCCCGCAGGGGCACCTGGTCCTGGACGAGGGCGCCGTACGCGCGGTGACCGAGCGCGGCAGCTCCCTGCTGCCCGCCGGGATCGCCGCCGTCGAAGGCGAGTTCGTCGCCGGCGACCCGGTGGAACTGCGCGCGCCCGACGGCCGCGCCGTGGCCCGCGGGCTGGTCAACTTCGACGCCAAGGAACTCCCGCAGCTCCTCGGCCGCTCCACCCGGGAACTGGCGAAGGAACTCGGCCCGGAGTACGAGCGCGAGGTCGTACACCGCGACGATCTGGTCCTGCTGCAGGGCTGAGGTTCGGTAAAACCGCCGCGCGGCGGGCCGGGGACTGGTCAACTGTGAGGGGCGGACAGGCATGGCGCAGACAGGAGGCGGGCTGGTGAGACGAGCGCTGACCAGCATCAGCGGCGGCGGGGACGGCGAGCAGGACGAAGCCTCCCGTCTCTGGCACGTCACCCTGAGCGTCTCGGGCAAGCCGGCGCCGCTGTCGGAGGTCCGGCGCGGGCTGGAACAGCTGGCCCACGACCACCCCTTCCTCCTCACCAGCCGGTACGCCGACGACCATGCGGAGATCCGGTACTGGGAGGAGGCCCGCGACCTCCACGACGCCGCGGCCGTCGCCCTGCGCCTGTGGGGCGAACACCGCTCCTCGGCGCAGCTCCCGCCGTGGGAGATCGTCGGCCTGGAGGTCATCGACCGCGCGACGTACCACCTCCGCGTGGCGGAAGGCTACGGCCCGCCTCCCGCGCACCCCGTAGGCGTCCACCCGTACTAGCCGTGTCCGGCCCCGTCGGCGTTTGAGGCGCGGGGGGCCCGGGGGCAGAGCGCCCGGGGAACGGTGGAAGGGCGGGCAGGGGACGAGCCCCGCAGGGCGCACCACCCGCAGCCGGCCGGGCACCGAAGAGCCGGCATCTCGCGGGATGGAATCCCGTCGGCCCCGGCCTGGCCGGGGACTACCCTGGGCGGCATGACCTCGCTCGACGCCCCCGTCTCGCCCGTGATCGCCACCGCGCAAGCGGCCCGCACCGCCGCCGCCGTCATCGCCCCCCTCCCGCGGTCCGCCAAGGACGCCGCGCTGCTGGCCATCGCGGACGCCCTGGAGGCCCGTACGGCCGAGATCGTCGCCGCCAACGCCGTCGACACCGACAAGGCCCGCGCCGCCGGCACCAGCGAGACCGTCATCGACCGCCTCACCCTCACCCCGGAGCGCGTCCGCGCCATCGCCTCCGACGTGCGCGACGTCGCCGCCCTCCCCGACCCCGTCGGCGAGGTCGTCCGCGGCTCGACCCTCCCCAACGGGATCGACCTGCGCCAGATCCGCGTCCCGCTCGGCGTCGTCGGCATCATCTACGAGGCCCGCCCCAACGTCACCGTCGACGCCGCCGCCCTCTGCCTCAAGTCCGGCAACGCGGTCCTGCTGCGCGGCAGCTCCTCCGCCTACGCCTCCAACACCGCCCTCGTCGCCATCCTCCGCGACGCCGTCGAGAGCGCAGGGCTGCCCGCCGACGCGATCCAGCTGGTCCCCGGCGAGTCCCGCGACTCCGTCCGCGAGCTGATGCGCGCCCGCGGCCTCGTCGACGTCCTCATCCCGCGCGGCGGCGCCTCCCTCATCAAGACCGTCGTCGAGGAGTCCATCGTCCCGGTCATCGAGACCGGTACCGGCAACTGCCACGTCTACGTGGACGCCCAGGCCGACCTCGACATGGCCGTGGACATCCTCGTCAATTCCAAGGCGCAGCGACCCTCCGTCTGCAACTCCGCCGAGACCCTCCTCGTCCACCGCGACATCGCCGACGCCTTCCTGCCGCGCGCCCTCGACGCCCTCGCCGACGCCGGCGTCACCGTCCACGGCGACGCCCGGGTCCTCGCGGCCGCCGAGGACTCCAAGGCCACCGCGCTCCCCGCCACCGACGAGGACTGGGCCGCCGAGTACCTCTCCTACGACATCGCCGCCGGCGTCGTGGACTCCCTCGACGACGCCGTCGCCCACATCCGCCGCTGGACCTCCGGCCACACCGAGGCGATCGTCACCACCTCGCAGGCCGCCGCCCGCCGCTTCACCCAGCTGGTCGACTCGACCACGGTCGCCGTAAATGCCTCCACCCGGTTCACCGACGGTGGCCAGTTCGGTTTCGGCGCCGAGATCGGCATCTCCACGCAGAAGCTGCACGCCCGCGGCCCGATGGGCCTCCCGGAGCTCACCTCCACCAAGTACATCGTCACGGGCGACGGTCACGTCCGGTAGTCGGACCCCGAACACCGGGTGGTCGGATTTCGGCGCATCCCCTGCCCAAAGCAGCCCCCCAGGTCTAGGCTGTTGCTGTGCCGGACGACGTGGGGGGCAAGTTCCCGGACGACGGGGAGCCCGACAACGACGACCGCGGAGGCGCGGATCAGGACTTCGCCTCCGTGGTGTTCGACGAGGACTTCGTCCGGAGCGCCGAGATCCATGAGCCGAGCGCCGCAGAGCGCCAGCGGGCCGCCGACCGGGCGCGCGCGGAGGCGGAAGCCGCCCGCGCCGTCGCCGGCGGCTGGACGTCCGATGACGACTACGACGGGTACGGCTACGGCCGCCCCGACGGGTACGGCACCGACGAACCCGGCTGGGAACACGGCCCCGGCTCCGCGGAAGGCCCGTACGGGGCCTACGGCGGCTCCCTGCGCCCCTACCGGGGCCGCTCGCCCTGGCTGCGCCCCGTCGCCTGGGTGCTCGCCTTCGTGATGGGCCTCGGCATGGTCGCCCTCGCCTTCAGCGCCGTCTACCGCAGCGCCTCGAGCGATGCGGACCACGCTCCCGCGCCCGCCACCACCCCGCTGACGGAAGTCAGCGGCGCCGGAGCGTTTATGTACCCCGTCGGCCGCCAACCCTGAAGGTACGACCCCACTCGCGTTCGTCGGAGCTGGGGGCTTCTCTGAAGCGGGGACAGCGGGGAGAAGCAATGGCCGTGCCAGGAGATCCACCCGACGGCACCCCCGAGGGCATCGGCGGGGGCGACGAGGAATTCCGGTCGGACGAGTACCGATCGGTGGTGTTCGACGAGGACTTCGTCCGGGCTGCCCGGCTCCAGGAGTTCTCCGCCCAGGAGCGGATGGGCGAGCATGCGCGGGCCGTACGCAGCCGGTCCGTCTGGTCCGGCGGCGGCCCCTCCCGGCACCGGACCGGCACGCCCGGCCGGGGAGCCCGCCAGGGCATGCTGCTGGTGCTGCTCATCGCCGTGGCCTTCGCCGCGGCCGTCTACATGGGCCTGAGCAACCCGACCGCACCCCCGACCACCGACCGGACCGATCCGCTGAGCAGCACGGTCGTGCCCCTCGCGCCGAGCACCGCCGTGCCCGGCGGACGGCCCGTCGACCTGTACGCGAAGAGCCCGGCGGCCGATTACCGCGTCGGGGCGGCCGGGATCACCCTGCCGGCCGTACGCCGCACGCACCACTTCACCGAAGGGCAGGTCGTCACCGCCCTGTCCATCGCCAAGGACTACCTGGTGCAGTCCTCGCTGGACCCCGACGTACTGGCCGGCGCCGCCACTCGGCCCGTGCGCGTCCTGCTCGACCCCGACCAGCTGGCGCAGTTCGACCGCAGCATGACCTCGCCCTCCGGCGACGGGCGGCACGCGGCCACCGGCTGGCTGGTCCGCTTCGACCCGGGCACGGCCCTCGTCGCCGACACCCGGGTCCGGGTCAGCGGAACCCTGGCCTTCGACGAGGTCTCGACGGACATCCTCGAGGTGATCACCGACCACACCTTCGTGTACGCCGTGCGTCCCACCACCGGATCCCCGGCCGCGGCCGACGGCGCCTCGCTCTTCACCGTCCGGCGCGAGCTGCGGCTGCGCTTCGACCGGGAAGACCTGGCGGCCCGGCGGGCGGAGCTCGTCCAGGCCTATGTGATGGCCGGTCCGCAGGACTGCTCCACCGATCCCGCCGAAGGCTTCCGCCCGGTCCTGGCCGGGGCGGGCCCGACCACGGTCGGCCCGGCCGCGAGCGACCCGTACGCCAGCGGCACCCCGCGGCGCACCGCCGGGCTGTGCGGCGTACTGGCGCCGCCCACGGACGCCGGGACCGCCCCCGTCAGCCCTGCTCCGTAGCGGGGCCGCCCTTGTTCTCGGAGCCCGCGCCGGAGCCCGTACCGCCGCCGGCCGCGCCCGTGAACTTGTCGCGCAGCTTGCCGCCGACGTCGGCCGCGCCGCCCGCGATGTCGCCGACCAGTTTGAACAGCGGGTCCTTGCTGTTGCGCACCGCGTCCGCGTAGTGCGAGGCCGACTCCCGGAAGGAGTCCGTGACCGAGGTGTCCTTGTCCTCGTCCCGCCGGGGGTAGTGGCCGTCCATGATCCGCTGGTAGTCCCGGTTCTGCGCCCACTTCTTCAGCTCGGCCGCCCGCACGGTGGTGAAGGGATGCGTCCGCGGCAGCATGTTGAGGATCTTCAGCACGGAGTCGCGCAGATCGCCGCTCGACTCGTACTCCTCGGCCTGGGCCAGGAACGAGTCCACGTTCATCTCGTGCAGGTGGTTGCCGCCCGCGATCTTCATCAGGCCCCGCATCGAGGCGTGCACGTCCTGCCCGACCAGCAGCCCCGCCCGGTCCGCCGACAGCTCCGACTTGCGGAACCACTCCCGCAGCGCGGTCACGATCGCCATGATCGCCACATTGCCCAGCGGGATCCACGCCACCTTCAGCGCCAGGTTCGTCAGGAACAGCAGGATCGTGCGGTACACCGCGTGCCCCGAGAGCGCGTGGCCCACCTCGTGGCCCACGACCGCCCGCATCTCCTCCTCGTCGAGCAGCTCGACCAGGCTCGTCGTCACCACGATGATCGGCTCGTCCAGCCCGATGCACATCGCGTTCGGCTTCGGGTCCTGCTGCACGTACATCTCCGGGACCTTCTCCAGGTCCAGGATGTAACAGGCGTCGCGGAGCATCTCGTACAGGTGGGGGAACTGCGTCTCGCCCACCCGGACGGACTCCGACAGGAACATCAGCCGCAGGCTCCGCTCCGGGAGCAGCCCGCTCAGGGCCTTGAACACGGTGTCGAACCCGCTCAGCTTGCGCAGCGCCACCAGCGCCGAGCGGTCCGCCGGGTGCTCGTACGCGCGCGAGGAAATACCGGGAAACCTCCTGCGGTCCCGCGCCGGCACCTTCTCGAACCCGGTCTCCGTCATAACGCCCTCCCCCTTGATCGGCCTGTGCGCTTGTGCGTCTATCCTCTCCAACGCCGGAGTCGGCGTGAGCGTGCCCCAGGCCCCCGCATACGATGTGAGCGAAATCTCCGCCCGCTCCCCGACTCGATAGGTATCTGCCTGATGAGCCTCTCCACCACCGCCCACAACCTGGTCGTTCTCGCGTCGGAGGGCGCCGAGCAGCACGGCGGCAACCACGACAGCCTGAACCCGTACCTGACCGGTGGCGGCGCGCTGTTCATCCTGCTGCTGATGCTCTGGGTGACCACGCGCCTGAACCGCGACCGCTGAACCCGCGCTCGCGCACACGCTCGAATGCGGGTCCGCACCGCTCCGCCGGGCCAGTAGGCTCTGCGCTCATGGGAGAGCAGGAGATGCCTACCGGCCCGGTCAAGCGCCGGCTCGGCGTGATGGGCGGGACATTCGACCCGATCCACCACGGACACCTGGTGGCCGCCAGTGAAGTGGCCGCTCTGTTCCACCTCGACGAGGTGGTGTTCGTACCGACCGGCCAGCCGTGGCAGAAGTCGCAGCGCGCCGTGTCCCCCGCCGAGGACCGCTATCTGATGACGGTCATCGCGACGGCCTCGAACCCCCAGTTCTCGGTGAGCCGCATCGACATCGACCGCGGCGGGCCGACGTACACGATCGACACCCTGCGGGACCTGAGCGCGCTCAACGAGGACGCCGACCTCTTCTTCATCACCGGCGCCGACGCCCTCGCGCAGATCCTGACCTGGCGGAACGCCGACGAGCTCTTCTCTCTCGCCCACTTCATCGGAGTGACCCGGCCGGGCCACGTGCTCACGGACGACGGGCTCCCCGAGGACGGCGTCTCCCTGGTGCAGGTGCCCGCGCTGGCGATCTCGTCCACGGACTGCCGCGCACGGGTCGCCCAGGGGGATCCTGTCTGGTATTTGGTGCCCGACGGTGTGGTGCGCTACATCGACAAGCGTGAGCTGTACCGGGGAGCCTGAGCTTCCGGAGAGAGGGGCCCCGCGGTGAACGACCGACAGGATCCGTACGACCCGTACGCCACCCATGAGCAGCAGCTCATCGGCTACGACGCGTATGGGCGGCCGGTGTACGGCCAGGTGCCCGCGCAGCCCGCCCAGTACGAGCAGGCGTACGAGCAGCAGTACGGCTACGACCAGCAGGGATACGGCCAGCAGGCGTACTACCCGCAGCCGCAGCAGCCGGCCGCCCCGGACCACGGGCAGCAGGAGTACACCCAGGCCCCCGCCTACGGGTACGACACCCAGCACGCGCAGCAGCAGTGGATCCCCCAGCAGACCGCCCCCGAGCCCCCCGCCCCGGCCCCCGCGGCCGAGCCGCAGCCCCCGCGCCCCGCCCAGGTCCCCGAACCGCGCCGTGCCGAGGAGGACGGGCAGGACGCCCCCGACTACCGCACCGAGCAGTTCGCGTTCATCGACCAGCAGGACGAGGACTCCGAGGACGTCATCGACTGGCTCAAGTTCACCGAGAGCCGGACCGAGCGCCGTGAGGAGGCCCGCCGCCGCGGCCGCAACCGGGTGGTCGCCCTGATCGTCGTCCTCGCCCTCTTCGTCGTCGGCGGCGTCGGCTACCTCTGGTACGCGGGCAAGCTGCCGTTCCTCGACGGCCCCGGGCAGAAGAAGGACACCGCGTCCGCCGCCGGACCGCAGAAGCGCGACATGATCGTCGTCCACCTGCACAACACCAAGAAGGGCGGCACCTCCACGGCGCTGCTCGTCGACAACGTCACCACCAAGAAGGGCGCCACCGTCCTCCTGCCGAACACGCTGGGCGTCCCCAAGGACGACGGCACCGCCGCGGCCCTCGGCAAGGCGGTCGAGGACGGCGGCGTGGGCGTACGGGACTCCCTCGACTCGGTGCTCGGCACCCACATCGGGGGCACCTGGCGCCTGGACACCCCCTTCCTGGAGAACCTGGTCGAGCTGGTCGGCGGCATCGAGACCGACACCGACGTCGCGGTCCCCGCCGACGACGCCGCCAAGATCCCGGCCGTGGGGCAGGGCCAGAAGCAGCACCTCAGCGGTGCGATGGCCGTCGCGTACGCCACGTACCGCGGCCAGGGCGAGCCGGAGGCCAAGCAGCTGGACCGGTTCGGCAAGGTGCTCTACGGGGTGCTGCGCAAGATCCCCGGCGATGCGAAGTCGGCGACCGTCACCGTCGAGAGCATGGGCCAGATCCTCGACCCCTCCCTGAACGCGCAGGACCTCGGCGCCCTGCTCGCCAGGCTCGGCGAGCACGCCAAGGAAGGCACCGGCGGGTACCGCACGGACGTCCTCGCGGTGAAGCCGGACGGCACGCTCACCGACGACGCCAACAAGAACGTCGTCAAGGAGGTGCTCGGCGGCAGCTTCACGGCGGCCCAGGCCGGCACCGCGCCGCGCGTCGGCCTCAAGGACGCCACCGGCGACGACAAGACGCAGGTCGCGGCCAAGGCAGCCCTGCTGAACGGCGGCTACAACTTCGTGGACGGCGGCAAGGCGGACAAGACCCAGCCCGCCACGCAGATCACGTACCAGGACGACGCGCAGCGGGCGAAGGCCGTCGAGGTCGCCAAGACGCTCGGCCTGCCGGAGACCGCCGTCAAGAAGGGCGAGAACGCCGTGAACGCCGACGTCGTGGTGACCCTGGGCAAGGACTACAAACCGTCCTGACCCGGGCCTGACCTGGCCCTCAGGTGGTGCCCCGGCCCGCGTACGACGCTGTGCGCGGGCGGGGTCGGCGGTACATGAGACCCTTGTAAGGATCTGCCCGCCAACCCGAAAGCATGGCCAGTGACCGCCACGGACCGCTCCATCGAGCTCATCACCGCCGCCGCCCAGGCCGCGGCCGACCGGCTCGCGCACGACATCATCGCGTACGACGTCAGCGACGTGCTGTCGATCACCGATGCCTTCCTGCTCGCCTCGGCGCCCAACGACCGCCAGGTCAAGTCGATCGTCGACGAGATCGAGGAGCGCCTGCTCAAGGAGCTCGGCGCCAAGCCGGTGCGCCGCGAGGGCGACCGCGACGCCCGCTGGATCCTGCTCGACTACATCGACATCGTCGTCCACGTGCAGCACAGCGAGGAGCGGGTCTTCTACGCGCTGGAGCGCCTGTGGAAGGACTGCCCCGAGATCGAGCTGCCCGAGGACGCCAAGCTCACCAAGGGCAAGGCGGAGGAGCACGCCAAGCTGCGCGAGGCGGCGGGCGACGACGAGCTGGACGGTGATCTGTTCTGAGCGCGACCGCCACCGGGAAGACCGGCCGGAAGATCGTCCTCTGGCGACACGGCCAGACCTCGTGGAACCTGGAGCGCCGCTTCCAGGGCTCCACGGACATCGAGCTGACCGAGACGGGTGTGGCGCAGGCGCGCCGCGCCGCCCGGCTGCTCGCCTCGCTGCAGCCGGACGCCATCGTGGCCTCCGACCTGAAGCGGGCCGCGGCCACGGCCGCCGAGCTGACCGCCGTCACGGGCCTGGCCGTGACCCACGACGCCGCGCTGCGCGAGACGTACGCCGGTGAGTGGCAGGGCCTCACGCACGACGAGATCATCGAGAAGTACGGCGAGCAGTACGCGGCGTGGAAGCGCGGCGAGCCCGTGCGCCGCGGCGGCGGCGAGCTGGAGACCGAGGTCGCCGACCGGGCGGCGCCGGTGGTGCTCGAGCACGCCGGCCGGCTGCCCGAGGGCGGCACGCTCGTCGTGGTCAGCCACGGCGGGACCATCCGTACGACCATCGGCCGGCTGCTGGGCCTCGAGGCGTACGACTGGGAGAGCCTGGGCGGGCTCTCCAACTGCTGCTGGTCCGTCCTCGGCGAGGGCGCGCGCGGCTGGCGTCTGATGGAGCACAACGCCGGCACGCTGCCGGAACCGGTGCTCGGCGACGACGACTGAGCCCGCCTCAGGGCGGCTCCCACCCGGATTTCACTTTCCGGCTGGTCACAGGCTAGAGTTCTTCTTGTTCGCAGCGCAGAACACCGGAAACGGGGGGAGCGCGGCGGAGAGCGGGGCTATAGCTCAGTTGGTAGAGCGCCTGCATGGCATGCAGGAGGTCAGGAGTTCAATTCTCCTTAGCTCCACAATCAGGATCCCGTCCCCAACAGGGGGCGGGATCCTTCCGTTTGTTCCTTCGGTGCCTGCTGACCTGCCCCGTACCCGCGTGGCAGAATCGGAGCGCCGGAGGGGGAGTCGACGGCCCGATGCGGGAGGGAGTCGCTGACGGATGGGTGCACACCGGCGGCGGTGCGACTGGTGCAACAACGGCACGCCGATCGTGCGGGACATGGACCCGGTCAACCCCGACTACCAGTACTGGTGCGAGGAATGCGCGCGGGCGCTGATCATAAAAGGCGACCCGATCGAGACCTACCGCGAGCTGGAGGGGGAGCCGATCTACGGCCGGCTGCTCGACGAGCACTGCACGCTCAAGCGGTTCTACCAGTTCGCCAGAGCCTAGAGCCGCGGCGCGGAACGGGGATGAGGCACGGGTCCGGAAAGGGGCGAACCGGGCAAAACTGAACGCCCGGAAATCGATTTTTGGACCTGGGCCATGACCGTGTAATGTTCTCGATGTCGCCAGGGGGAACCGGCAAGGGAAACCGAACAAGGGCCCGGCGGCAGAGAAACAAGGGGCTATAGCTCAGTTGGTAGAGCGCCTGCATGGCATGCAGGAGGTCAGGAGTTCAATTCTCCTTAGCTCCACAGAAGAGAAGCGGGGGGAGGGGGGGGGGGGGGGGGGTGGGTTGGGGGGGGGGGGGGGGGGGGGTGGGGGGGGGGGGGGGATTTGCGTC